>JAFSXA010000073.1 GCA_017450135.1 Clostridia bacterium
GCGCATATCCTGACGTATTTCAGGATAGTCTCCGGCTCGCGCCAGGTGTGAAAGCTCAGCAGCATATCGGAGCCAACCATGAAGACAAGCTCGTCTGCCGGATGCAGCTCCGCGAGCTCCTTGACGGTCTCGCAGGTGTAGCTTTTTCCTCCGCGCTTAAGCTCCATATCGCTGACCGTCACCCTTTCGCTGCCGGTGAACATAAGCTCCAGCATCCTGAGTCTGTCGGCTCCGGAGGCGGTCTGCGCGCCGGATTTGTGCGGCGGGATAAAGGTCGGTATGACGATGAGGCGATCCAGCGACAGTCTGCCGACGAACTCCTCCGCATACTTTTTATGGCCTGCATGCGGGGGGTCAAAGGTGCCTCCGAAGATACCGATACGCATTATCTGATGTTAACCTTTTTATTCATGACGTAATACGTCAGGAAATAGAAGATAACACCGAATACAAGCGGAATGATTATCGACATAAGATTGATAAAGCTCATGCCGGAGGTCAGCGTCGACACATCGGTAACGAGCGACAGCTCATTTCCGGATATTCCGATGCCGAGATCGATCTTATCCGAGATTTTTCCGGATATGGTTTCAACTATGCCGATGGTCGCAAGCGAGAAGATGATGATCCACAGGACGGTCTTCTTCTGGAAATGTCTTGTATTCGCAAGAGATATGGCGAAATAGAGCTCAACGGTAATAACGGCGAATCTGACGAAATAGCCGATAACACTTAAAACGACGACCCATACGATGGTTGTCATCGATCTGCCGCCGAGGAACATCGGCAGCAGGGACTGTATCATATCGTAGCTCTCGTCGCCGATAACGTCCTCCTTGACGATGAACGCCGTCAGCGCGGCGCTGCCCATGAAGCAGGCGAAGGCTATGACGTACCACAGGGTCGAGACAAGCACCTTGGACGTCAGCAGGCTGCTGCCCTTGACAGGAAGAGTGAAGCTCAGATACCCCTGATCGCCGTAGAGCGTCTTTTGGAAATTCCATATCATGACCACGGTCGTCAGCAAAAAGCTGCTTGCGGTTATCAGAAGCAGCACCGTAACGCCGAGTATCTGCCCGGTGGAAGCCGTGTCCTTTGTGAAATAGTACGATCCGAGAATGTAGGCTGTTATTACGGCAACGACCGCGTAGAGCGCACCCATTATCCTGCCCGTAGCAATGAATTCATTTTTCAAAAGCTTACTCAACATCACTGAACACCTCCCTGAAAAGATCCTCCACCGACTTGCCGTCCGCCACGATGTTTTCGACGTCGGTATTTATCATAAGACGGCCGTGCTTTATCATAAGAACTCTGTCCAGCACCTTTTCGATATCGTAGATAAGGTGGGTGGAGAGAAGTATCGTCGAATTCTCCGCGTGATTCTTCATGATAGTGTCAAGGATGAACTCCCTTGAAACGAGGTCGACTCCGCCGAGCGGCTCGTCAAGGATGTAGAGGTCGGCGTCGCGGCTCATTACAAGGAGCAGCTGCAGCTTTTCCTGCTGACCCTTGGACATCGTCTTGATCTTCTGCTTGAGCGGAAGCTCAAATTTATCGAGCATCCCTCTCGCCTTTTCTTTATTGAAATTGTCGTAAAAATCCCCGATATACGCGATAGCGTCCTTGGGCGTCATCCACAGCGGAAGATAATTCTTCTCCGGCAGATAGGCGATCGTCTTCTTGCTCTCGACTCCGGGAGCTTTTCCGTTGATGAGGATCTCTCCCTCATAGTCGTTTATCAGCCCGACTATGGATTTTATCATCGACGTTTTTCCGCAGCCGTTCGGACCGAGCAGACCTACGATTTTTCCGGCTCCGATCTCAAAAGACATTCCTTTAAGGACCTGATTGCTGCCGTAGCTTTTCTTCAGATCGGTGATTTTGAGCAAAGGTTCATTCATTTCCGGTTTCCTCCAAACCTTTTATTTATTAATCATCCTGAGATATTTCTTCGATAACATCTTCGGGAATATAATTCGTTTCGCCGTGCTTGACCTGGGACATACACAGCAGCGCGAGCGCGAAGCACGCAGGCGCGTAGAAGAACAGCGACCAGTAATTGATCTCGTTGGTCGGTGAAAAATGCTTTGTCAGGTCGAACATCGAGCCGACGAGGACGGGGCCCACGATAGACGCCGAGAAAGTGGCTGTGTAATAATAACCTGTAAACGTTCCTATCCTGTCCATACCGCCGATCTCAAGCACAAGCGGCAGAGTGTTGATGGTGACGAACGCTATGAGTATTCCACCGGCGACAATGGCGACGTAGAGCAGCGGCTGGAACTTGGTCAGGGCATATGCAAGGAAGAATGCAAGCACGCCTATCCAGCCGGTCATTATCGTCTTTTTTCTGCCGAATTTCTGGCCTAACTTGCCGGCAGGGATCGCGCCGATAACCGTCGACGCGGCAAAGAGCGTTATAATGAGCGAAGCGTTCGACTCCGTAAAGTTCAGCTCGTACTTTGCAAAGGTGGTAAAGTAGGTCTGTATGGAATCGGTTGCGTTTGAATTGAAGAACAGGGCGATAAGCATAAATATCAGGCTCTTCTTTTCGCCCTTGGTAAGACCGAGCTTGGACATAGAGGACTTTTTCTTGCCATCAGCGGAGGGCTTGTTCTTCTCATAATCCGCGGCAAGCTGAGCCGCCTCCGCCTTTGTTATCCTCGAATCCGGCTCGCGGACAAGGAAGACGACGACAGCCAGA
>JAFSXA010000074.1 GCA_017450135.1 Clostridia bacterium
CAGAAAAGGGGCATCCGAAAGGATGCCCCTTTTCTGGTGCCGGTGACCGGACTCGAACCCGAGGGCTCTTGGCGACATGCCGGTGGCATGTCGCAACCCGAGGTGGCCTGCGCCGCTGCGCAGGTCGAGTCCCACCACCGGCACCAGAAAAGGGGCATCCGAAAGGATGCCCCTTTTCTGGTGCCGCGCCTTTGGCGCGGATGGATCCGCTGCGCTCAAACGCGAAAGAGGACTCCCGTCCCCTCTCGCGCTCTTCCCATGCAGACCTGAAGGTCGGTTCGGATTTGGATTGCCCCGGTGCACCATCAAAGAAACCTCTTTTGTCTACCACGACAAGAGAGGTTTTTCCTTGTATTTTGGGCAAAAATCGGGCAAATATAGGCAAAATCGGGCTTTCAGACGGTTGATCAGCCGTCCGGAAGCCCGATTTTTTCATTTCAGGACGCAAAAACGGTCAAAAACGCCGGTGTACTTTTTGCGTTTCTTTACGCTGCAAAGAACAGCAAAAAAGGACGGGATGGGGGGATTTGAACCAAAACAACGCCTAAATAGAAAAAAAGACATCAACAAAACCTCGATCACTGAGGCGACGCTCAAGGCATACGAGAACGGAGACCGGATGCTGCGGTTTGACGTGGCGTATTTGCTGGTGCAGGTTTATGATGAATCGCTCAATAGCTTTATATAAGATTAGGTTTAATTGCGGCAAAATGCAAAAGGACCATTGACCAATTAAAAAAAATTAACCGAATATTCCACAAAAACGCATTGGTGGGCTATTGACCAATGGGATTTTTTGTGGTATAATAAATAAAATTAGGAAAGGTATTGCTTCATATGGATATTAAGGCTCTGGAAAAAGGTTTTAAGAACAATTCTTTTAATAACGAAGATGATGTGAAAATACATTTTCATTCTGATTTGGTAAAGCCTATACTCGAGGAAGTAAATCCTGAACAAATGGCTCAGTACCATAGTGAAGATGTTTTGATTGCTGGCGGGCGTACCGACGCCACATTTCAGAACATTTCGTTCGAGTTTAAAAAATATGATTATTTCAGAACCGTCAGAGGGATAAATGAGGCATTGCGCGGACGTAATGAATCTGATCACGGTTTGTATGATTACATAATTAGCAATGCTGGAATCCTTGAAACAGACAATGCAGAAATAATAACAAAAAAAATATCTAATGGCATAGGTGTCGGCTTTGACGGGCGAGTTTTTATCTTTGCACGTTTTATTCCCTCATCACAGAAAAAGGACATAGATACTAGCAAGATTTCGGTTTCCATTTCAGAACCGTTAAACCTGACTTTTTACTACGAAAAAAAAGAGTTTCAGTCCGGCCTGAAAAAACTTGTTTTGCTTCTTAAACAGCAAAGCAAGATGGCGCTTACTAAGCATAATCTATTGTCGATAATTAACACAAAAAGCAGATTTGTCAGGGAAAGCATACTAGAAACATATAAAGAAATAGATTTCAATCTAAATAATCTTGATGGAAGCAACCGTGTGCGCACCCTATTTGGAGAGTGGAACCGGGTTTTTGGCATTTTGTACGGAGAAGACGATGAGGCAACAGATTTTACAGAAGTATCGTCAAAGATAAGAGAAGCATATGGAATTGACGATTCTTTTGTTATTGACAGCAAAATGTATCTGTTTGCAATGCAAACGTTTTTCAATATTTTTCTAAAGCTCTTAATCTATTCCTTCCTATCTCAACTCGTTGATCCCGCCTTTACGATCAAGGAAGAAATGACAAAAGCGGAAATTGATAGGTTATTTGATGGTACAAGTAAGAATGGTTCAAATTTGGTAAGCAACTTTTTTGAAGCCCACTTTATGGAATGGTTTACATATACCTGCAGCGGGTTTGAAGAAAAAATCGTAAACAACACTATCTCTATTATTAACCAATTTGATCTGAGCACCTTTGTGCTGAAACCAGAAGACGTGCAAGATATCTTGCAAGAAGTCTATATGGAACTTATTCCTTCCGAAATGCGCCATTTGATGGGAGAGTATTTTTCTCCTGATTGGATTGTTGAACACGCATTGGATATGGTTGGATATGACGGTGACATTGATAAAACACTTATCGATCCTTGCGCTGGATCAGGTCCTTTTTTAGCCCAAGCAATCAAACGGGTTATAAAGAAAAAAGATGCGGTTCTTACAAAAGCTGATATCGTAAAAATAACTAATAATGTTGTAGGAATTGATATCAATCCGATTTCTGTCGTTGCAGCAAAGGCAAACTATATCTTGATCGTTTTTTCGGCATATTTTGACAACTGTGACGAAGACTTTGGTATGCCCGTTAATATCCCGATTTTTATTGCTGACTCTATTCTTGCACCTGTTGTTTACACAGAAGAAAATGATAAAACACTAAAACTATTGACTTCTGTTGGAACTCTTGAATTACCCAAATTTGAGAGCTTCAGCAAAGGAAACGAATTTCTAACTCAATTGAGTTATTTTATCCATGAAAAACCAGATTATGAAATATTCAAAAATATAGTTTTATCGAAAGGGTTAGTAAACCCGGAGTATGAACCTATTATCAAATCGCTGTTTGACAGACTATATGTGCTTCATCGTAGCGGTAAGGATTCATTTTGGCCAATCATACTGAGAAATAGCTTCGCACCCACAATGCTTGGTAACAAGTTTGATTATGTCGTTGGTAATCCTCCATGGATAGCATGGAAATCAATGAGTAAAAGCTATCGTGAAGGAACTCTAAAGATCTGGCAAAGCTACGGCATTTTCGAAAAAAACGCTTATGACAAAAAGACGACACATGATGATTTTGGAATGGCAGTAACATATGTTTCCATTGATCAATATTTAAAAGACGGTGGATCAATGGTCTTCCTTCTGCCTGCCTCTTTTTTGAAATCAACAAAAGGCGGAGAAGGATTTAGGAAACTTCAAATTATTCGTAATGGACAAAATGTGCCGTTTTCAATTAAAAGTGTTCATGATTTTTCGGATGTGAGTTTGTTTACCATTGCTACTGTTGCGATAAAGTTCTTGAAGGGCGAAAAAATGTCATACCCTATGAAGAACTATGTTATCTATCATCAAGAAGGAAGAAAAAGCAAATTTGATTCTCACTGCGATTGGAATACGGTCTCGCAACAACTAAGCCAGGAAACGCTTCTTGCACAGCCGGTTGACCAACACGATGTCCAATCAGCTTGGTTGACACTGAAAAGCATGGGCTTTGCAGACAGTGTTCTTGATCGAACAAAGCAACGATACTACAGAGGAAGAAAAGGAATTGAGCCAGCCGGAGCCAAAGGTGTATATATTCTTAAAACACCACAAAGAGATTCAGGTGGACTACTAAAAATCGAAAATGACATTACACGGCAACGCAGACAAGACATAAAAGACAAAGGATCACACGTCGGACTTGTTGAGGATACTTATATTTTTCCAATGTTGGGAGGACGAAATATCGCCAAATGGAAAGTTAAGTCCAACGAATTCATGATCGTCCCTCACACTGCGCTATACAAGTATGGCATACCTGAAAAAGAATTATCTAAAGGTTCGCCAAATACGTATATGTGGCTTAACTATTATCACGATGAGTTATTAGATACCCGAATTCAAAACGGGAAATTTTTCAACCCCAAAATTAATCCTTTTTATCGTCTTGATAATGTCGGAGAGTATACATATGCACCATACAAGGTGCTATGGAAAGAACAAACGGGAAGTATGGCTGCCGTTGTCGTAAGTACATATCTGAACAGTGTGCCAAACGCGGATCCAGGCTTGTTTTCAGAAGACAAGATCATCGTAGTTGATTCCAAAGTGCTAATGCTTGACGTGTATAACGAAATGGAAGCGTTTTATGTTTGTGGAATCATCAATGCACCAGTAGTTACAGAAGTTATTGATGGGTATGCTATTTCGACAAATCGAGGGGTGGATGTACTAAAATACATAGCTATTCCCAAATATGATGCAACAAACGAGAAGCACAATGATATTGCTAAAATATCTATGGCTATTCATGAGAAAGCAAGGGAAGGAAAAGACTACTCTGGTTTAGAAAAGCAATTATCAAATGCCGTTTATTCTCTATTCTCTGAAGAGGGATGATCGATAATACACAGATCATCTTTACAGTGGTGTACTTTTTGGTGTTCTTAGACAACAAAGAAACCTCTTTTGTCTACCAGGGCAAGAGAGGTTTCTTTGTTGTTTAGCGGGGGCGAATATGGTATAATTTTTTTCAAATCAGAGTTTTTGCGGAGCTAAAAGGAAATGCGACTACTATTTGAAATGGATAAAAAGGACTATGGCAAATGTACGCATACATTTACGCGGGATTCTGCCAGGAGTATCATTATCAGAAACGCTAAGATCGCCATGATCCACAGCTTGAAATATGACTACTACAAATTTCCGGGCGGAGGGATCGAACAAGGAGAAAGCGCCATCGATTCGCTGATTAGGGAGACATCTGAGGAAGCCGGCCTGACCGTTATCTCGGATTCTATACGGGAATACGGGTATGTACACAGGATTCAGAAGAGCACGGTGAAAGAGGACGAGTGTTTCGTTCAGGACAACTATTATTACCTGTGCAACGTAGAAGAGGGCATTAGGCCGCAGAAACTTGACGACTACGAATCAGACGAGCATTTTACTCTGGAATATGTAATGCCTGAAAACGCCATTCTAAGCAACCGAACCAAAGATCACGGGCCGAAGGATCCGATAATGATTGAACGGGAGGCGCGTGTCCTTGAAATGCTGCTTTCAGAAAGGCTGATATAGTGACAAATATCTGTTTACAGCGGCGGCGGACGTGTATCATTTATGCGCTTTTACCTTAATTATGTATCATTTTGGCGCTCTTACACATAAAGGTACGCAGGCTATAATTGTCTGCGTACCTTTCTTTTTTGCTGAAAAATCTTTCTACTAATACGACCGCAAAAAGCACGTAACTCTTTTATGGTATTTTTGCCTGCGAGCAGCCTTCTTCTCGCAGGTCTTTTTTAGCTTCCGGTAGATTCATAACGGCGCTCGCAGAGAGTCCATATCCACACAGCGAGGGCGAAGAAGACTGTGGCGGCGCAGATAATCGCAAGGCTGAGCAGCCACGGATTGTTGGTTCCGTAGAGCAGCGTGTCCACCGGAAGCGAGATGAACAGGCCGAAGGGCAGCACGAAGATCAGCAGCGTGCGAATAAGAGCAGGATAGATGGCCAGCGGGTATTTCGCATAGGCTGAGAAGTTGTAAATAATCTGAAGCAGAGGTCCGCTGCGCTTGAAAATGAAGGCCAGCGCCGCCATCGACACCTTAAGCGAAGTGATGATCACCGCGCCGAAGACCGCGCCGATAATCAAAACGACGATGGCGCCGAAGGTTACTTTCACCGTGAGATTCAGCGCGCAGACTGTGATCAGCGCCACGCCGAGGATCAGCTCGCCGAAGCCCTCAGGCTGGAAGGTCTCGGCAAACACCTGGAACAGAACCGGCACCGGGCGCAGAAAATGCATGTCCATATCCCCATCCTTGACCCGGCGATAGGCTACAAGCCAGAACTCGTCGCTGAACAGGTGGTCGAGGCCTATAGGCATCATTGAGAAGCCATAGAAGAATCCGACCTCGGCCAGCGAATAACCCGCCAGCGTCGGAATGGCCTGCAAAATGAAATATACCGCAGCCAGGGAACAGAGGTTGGAGAAGAAGAAGGAAAACAGCGCTACGATCGTGTCCTTCTTGTATTCCAGACGGGAGATCATGCTGCGCTTGATACAGGTGAAATATAAATGAATATATCGCATATCAGCCTCCCTGCACCGTGACCTTGCGGATTGCGTGCGAGAACAGGAGCTTTGCAAACAGCTCCAGCACGATGATCCATGCCGCCGTCAGCGCGGTGGCGCGCAGCGATTCAGCAAGGTCGTATTTCATCATCAAAATCAAAATCGGGTTCTGGCTCATGCCGGCAAAAGGCATCCAATTCACGACCTCCCGCAGACCTGCCGGAAAAAATGACAGCGGAAGCAGCGTGCCGGAGAGAAATGAGACCAGCGTGACTTTGAGCGAATTCAAGCCCCAGCCGGATGAGGTGTAAAAGCAAAGCACGCCGAAGATGTATGCTATCGTATCGTTGAGAAGCGAAGCGCAAAGTCCGGCCAGCAGAAACAGCCCTAAATGAGCAAAAAAGGCAGGAAAGGTCAGCCCCGGCAGAAAGCCGAGGCTCGTAAGCGTCAGCAGTGCAGCGGTGTAAAACGGCAGACCGAACATTAACGTCATAGTGAGCAGGTTGCCAAGGCTGGTGGCGGCAAATTTCCCGCGGTAACTGATGGGCTTGATCAGATAGTTGCCGATTGTGCCCTTTTTGATGTCGGTGTTGATGTTCCAGAGTGTGTCGTTGTTGTAGGTCACAAAACCGAAGATCGTCGTCAGCACAACGTATGAGATCATCTCACGGTAGGAAAAGCCGTGAATTACGGTATCAACACCCCCCTCGCTTGACCGGTAGACCGAGAGCCACAGAAAAATCATACAGGCAACCTCGCATACTGTGATTCCAGCCCAGATCAGGATATTGAAACGGAAGGCCATAGTGTCAATCGCACCGGCGCGGAGAAATGGCTTATACTTTTTCAGCATGCTCCGCCTCCTGCTGCTCCAGGATCGTCTTTACCACGTCGCCGATGGAAATATCTGTGATTTTCATATCCATGGCCCGCAGATCTCGGAACGCGTACTGAATCACCTGTTCCAGCGCAATTGCGTCCGCATCGAAGCGCAGCACCAGAAAACCGTCCTCCTGGGAGAGCGAAACCTCCGGGGAGAGTACGGGCGCGGTCTCGGCCAGGATATCCGCCGGGACGGTCAGCGTCAGGGTTTTGAGATTGCCGAATCGGTTTTTAAGGCTGGTCAACGGTCCGTCGTAAAT
This sequence comes from Clostridia bacterium, assembly GCA_017450135.1. GTDB lineage: Bacteria > Bacillota > Clostridia > Oscillospirales > Acutalibacteraceae > CAG-488. Next base: position 6,950 of record JAFSXA010000074.1, read on the forward strand.
GATAGTCCCCTTTTCCAGCAAAATGATACGCGAGCAGAGATCCTCGATGTCCGTCATATCGTGGGTGGTCAGAACGACCGTTGTGCCATAGGTCTTGTTAAGGGCGTGGATCGCAAGCCGAATCTTTTCCTTTACCAGCACATCCATTCCGATAGTGGGCTCATCCAAAAACAAAATGCTCGGATTGTGGAGCATCGACGCGGCAAGGTCCGCCCGCATGCGTTCGCCCAGAGATAGCGTGCGTACCGGCTGTGAGAGGAAGCGCGTTATGTCCAGCACTTCGCCAAGAAAGTCCATGCGCTCGGTGTAGTCGGCGTCAGGGATCTGGTATATCTCTTTGAGCACCTTGAAGGACTCGATCAGCGGAATGTCCCACCAGAGCTGAGTCTTTTGCCCGAAAACAACGCCGATGTGCTGGGCGACCTGCCGCCGTTTCCTATATGGCTCCACCCCATCAATGCGAACGCTGCCGGAGGTCGGCGTTAGGATGCCGCACATCATTTTGATAGTAGTCGACTTCCCCGCACCGTTGGCGCCGATGTAGCCTACAATCTCCCCGTCGGGAACGGAAAAGCTGATCCCGTCCACAGCCCGGACCTCGTCATATTTTCGTGAAAACAGTGTTTTCACCATCCCGGACAAGCCGTTTCCGCGGATCGGCTTTCGGAATACCTTTGTCAATTCATTTACTTCGATCATGGGCATAGCGTCCCCTTTTCTTTAATCAGATACAATCCTCTTTCTTTTAGCATAAAACCCGTTGTTTTTCAAGATATTTTTCATATTGGACTTGTAATGAAAAGTCCATTGTATAGCGGGCGGCCTTATGCTATAATGCTCGTAAGGCTTTTTTCCGAGATTTACCTAATAAAATGAAAGGAAATCGATTTATATGAGACACACAGGAGTTACTGCACGGGGAATAATCACGCCGATTTTCAAGCAGGGCGACGATCTGGCGTCGCAGGTATGCAGCAGCATATGCGACGCTGCCAGAGAAGAGGGGTTCGAGCTGCACGACAGAGACGTCGTTGCAGTCACAGAGGCGGTAGTCGCCAGAACTCAGGGAAACTACGCTACCTGCGAGCAGATTGCGGAGGACGTGCGCGCTAAGCTCGGCGGAGAGGATATGGGAATAGTATTCCCTATACTCAGCCGAAACAGGTTCGCCATACTTCTTCGTGCGATAGCTATGTCCTGCAAAAAGCTATACGTTCAGCTTTCTTATCCGGCGGACGAGGTCGGCAACGCTTTCCTCACCTGGGACGATATCGATGAGCGCGGAGTTGATCCGATGAGGGATTCCTTCGATGAAAAGTCCTTTGTTGAACGCTTCGGCTCCGTCGGCAAGCACAGGTTCACCGGCGTTGACTACGTCCAGTACTACAAAAGCCTCGGAGATAATATCGAGATAATATTCTCGAACGACCCGAGATATATCCTCAACTATACGAAGAACGTCCTCTGCTGCGATATACACACACGAGCGCGTACAAAGCGCATAATAAAGGCTGCAGGCGCAGAGCGCGTTTACGGAATGGACGATATTCTGACCTCCAGCGTCAGCGGCAGCGGATATAACGAGAAATACGGCATCCTCGGCTCCAACAAGGCCACCGAGGACAAGGTAAAGCTCTTCCCGCGCGATACTCAGCAGTTTGTCGACCGTCTGAGTTCTTTGCTCCTCGACGCAACCGGAAAACACATCGAGGTAATGATCTACGGCGACGGCGGATTTAAGGATCCTGTCGGCGGAATATGGGAGCTTGCGGATCCTGTCGTATCTCCCGCATACACTCCGGGTCTTGAGGGCACGCCCAATGAGCTGAAGATGAAATACTTCGCGGATAACGAGCTTTCCGAGCTTCACGGCAGAGAGCTTGCAGAGGCTATGAAGAAAAGGATTCGAGAGAAGGACGCCTCGCTCACAGGCAATATGCAGGCGCAGGGCACCACGCCCAGAAGACTGACGGATCTTTTAGGCAGCCTCTCCGACCTTGTTAGCGGAAGCGGCGACCGGGGAACTCCCGTTGTCCTCATCCAGGGCTACTTCACTAACTTCGCTACCGACTGACTTTATAGTGTCACCTTGGAAAGCTTGCAAGGGAGAAATTACGATGGTCGGAAAGTATAGGGTTGTAACGCTCTGCGGCAGCACAAGGTTCAAGGATGAATTTATGAAGGCTCAGAAGCGCCTGACTCTCGAGGGGAATATCGTCATCAGCGTCGGGCTTTTCGGTCATTCGGGCGATACCGAGGTCTGGGAGGGGATGTCGGAGGACACCCTTACCCGTACCAAAGAGATGCTGGACGATATGCACAAGAGGAAAATTGATATGGCTGACGAGATATTCGTGATAAACGCCGGAGGATATATTGGCTCCAGCACTCGCTCTGAGATAGAATACGCCGTTGCCGCCGGCAAGGCAGTTAAATATCTTGAGCCGCCTCGCGGATGACGTCCGCTCTACGAAGCGTAGCTTGCCATTCAGGCGCATCTATGACATAATTCTTCATAAGGAGGCTGATTTATGGATAGATACGTTACAGGAGCAGTGATACGCAAGCTGCGCGAGGCAAAGAAGATGACGCAGGATGAGCTCGCGGACAAGCTCTATGTCAGCGGCAAGGCGGTCAGCAAGTGGGAAACGGGTCACGGCTTCCCTGACATTAGCCTGATTGAGCCGCTTGCCGCCGCTCTCGGCATATCCGTGATCGAGCTGCTCTCCGGAGAGGAAATAACGAACCGCAACCGCTCATCAAATATGCTGAGAGGCAGATTCTACGTTTGCCCTGTCTGCGGTAACGCGATACACTCTGTCGGCGAGGCGGTCGTAAGCTGCTGCGGAATAACACTTCCCCCCTGTGAGTCGGAACCGTCCCATGCGGAGCATCTTATTAAAGCAGAGAGCGTGGAGGACGAATACTACGTTACGGTCGAGCACCCGATGACGAAAGAGCATTATATCTCCTTCATCGCCGCAGTCTCGGATAACCGTATTCAGCTTGCTAAGCTCTATCCGGAGGGAAACGCCGAGGCGAGATTCAAAAGAGACTGCGTAAGGAAGCTGTACGCCTTCTGTAACCGCCACGGTCTGTTTGAAGCGCGGATATAAAAGGGATGGAATTTATTTGACTATAGAGACAGAGCGCCTGCTTATCTATCCGATAAGCGACGAGGCTATGAGAGAGCTTATAAGCAGCGAGACAGACCCCGAGCTTAAAAAAGCGTACTCGGAGATGCTGCAAGGCTGTATAAACGAGCCTGAAAACAGAATATGGCACGCCGTCTGGTTTTTGGAGCTTAAGTCTCAGCCCGGGACTGTCGTCGGCGACCTGTCCTTCAAGGGGATTTGTACTGGCGGAGCCGTAGAGATTGGCTACGGTCTTCGTGACGGTTTCTGCAAAGCGGGCTATATGCGCGAGGCTGTCCGGGCGGCGGTAAGCTGGGCTCTATCTCAGGAGGGCGTGTTGAGAGTCGAGGCGGAGACAGAACCAGGAAACTCAGCCTCTCAGAAGTTGCTTGCCGCCTGCGGCTTCGTTCCGACCGGAACAGAGGGCGAAGAAGGACCGAGATTCGTATTTAAGCATACCTCAATAGATATTTCAGCTAAGCGAGAGGGAGGCGAGATACCTGAATGAGATAAGGCGCGGGACAGAGGTTCCGGAAAACGCCGATTTTGCCGTTATTATCAGCGGGCACGAGCTTGAGCCGTTTTTTCAGAAGGGAGATACCGCGTTTTTCGAGCGGGACTGCGAGCTTGAGGACGGCGACGTTGGTCTCTTCGAGCTTAGCGGCAGGGCGCTGATCAGGCAATACTGCGAGGACAGCGAGGGCACTGTCTACCTGTTTGCCGTTAACCGAAAGCTGAAACGGCTCGACGCTAAGCTCTCAAAAGAGGATACTCCCATTCTGCTCGGAAAGCTCATACTTCCCTCGCCAATTCCTCTTCCGTAAAAAAATCACCCCGAAAGGTTTCGGGGTGATTTTTTCTGGTTTATTACTCGGCTAAGGCTCTCATGATGAAGGTCACGGCCTGCGCTCTGTTGCAGTTGGCTCCGGGATCAAACGTCTCTGCCGTCTTCCCCTTCGTGACGCCTTTCTCTACCGCCCAGAGTACAGCCTTCTCGTAGTAGCTTCCGGTCTTTACGTCCGTGAACGGATTCTCGCTCGCCGCGACCTCCGGCTCGCCCATAGCTCTGTAGAGGAACGTCACTATCTGCGCTCTAGTGCAGTAATCGTCGGGCGCAAACGTCTCTGCCGTCTTCCCCTTCGTTACGCCGTTTTCTACAGCCCAGAGCACAGCCTTCTCGTAATAGCTTCCGGCTTTTACGTCCGTGAACGGATTCTCGCTCGTCGTGACCTCAGGCTCGCCCATCGCTCTGTAAAGGAACGTCACTATCTGCGCTCTCGTGCAGTCGTCGAGCGGTGCGAAATGGGTAGAATTCTTGCCCTTCGTGATGCCCTTATCCACTGCCCAGTATACCGCGTCGTAGTAGTATGCATTCTCGTCAGTCACGTCTACGAATTTCTTCCCGCCATCAGGATCCTCCGGGTTGACCGACAGATTTTCCGGTTGGTCGTCCGGCGGATCGTCCGGCGGATCGTCCGGCGGGTCGTCAGGTGGGTTATCAGGCGGGTCGTCAGGCGGGTCGTCCGGCGGATCGTCCGGCGGGTCGTCCGGCGGATTGTCCGGCGGATTGTCCGGCGGATTGTCCGGCGGATTGTCCGGCGGGTTATCGGAATCTGGTTTTCTGAGAACGGTCACAGTACACTCAGCGGTAAAGGCTCCGTCTTCTGTTTTGACTGTTATTATCGCGGTTCCCTCGGAAACAGCGGAAACGGTTCCATTACTATCCACAGTCACAACGGATTCATCGGAGGATAACCATGTAATGTTTTTGTTATATGCATTATCCGGGGTAATAACTGCGGAAAGAGTCACGCTGTCTCCTTCATAAACAGAGAGGGTCTCATCTACCGTTATACCTGTGACGGTCACTTTTGAAAGAGAAATGATCTCAGGTTCTGCAGCAACAAGCACATTATTCAGTTCTTTAGTTGTTACAGTAATCGTCGCTTCATCTGTTTCATTTATATTGAACTGCAATGTTAAAACCGCGTCGTGCTTTGATAGCTTCTCAATTGATGCGTAACCGAATGTGATTACTCTGCGCGTTTCATCTACATCTATAGATGATAGCTCAACCGCACTGGATGCGCTTCCATCAACATAGGTAAGGTTTTCGCCGTACTCTGCTGTGATAAGCCCGTTGTTTGAATCCTCGTCAGGCATTATCTTGACCGTTACATTCTCAGAAGAAGGCAATAATTCTCTTTCATCAACTACTGCAGCTGTAACCCCTCCGCGATTTGGTTGATACGTGAATGATTTTCCCGCATTTTTAGCAGCATATGAATCAGATGAAGGGAGAAATGCGGTGGGTTGAAAAATGTTATTTATGCGTTCCGAGCTATACGCATCACTCGAGAGAGTCCCAGGCTCAAAAAGCCCTGTCACAGCCCGAATGTTGTGCGGAAATGCGCCGAGGTCGTAGTTGCGTACATTGTCCTCATCATCTATTGTAGCAACTAAGAGTCTTTGCTCATCGTTGCTGTAACGGCTCCAAATATAATGGTCGTCGTAGTCCACGTACAGGCAGTTGTTCTCAAGGATGCTGACCGGGTCGCCAAGCTGGAGTATCTTTCCGCATCCGTGAAAGCCGTGGAATTCGCCGGTTTCGTCTGCGCCCAAATAGAGTACATAGCAAGCGCCGTCCTCTCCGAGTAATGCCATCTCGTCAACGTATATTCCGGCAAAGACAAAACTTGAAACATATGAAATACCTATAAAATTAACGTCAATATTTGCATATGAAGATATTTGAGTTGAATATATATAATCTCCTATATTCTTATCAACAAGCATGAAGGTATTATTATTAACAGCCATAATGACGTCTGATCCATTATATTTATGGACATATCCGCCACCAGCTAAATCGAAAAACGCCTCCTCGCTTTTTCCGATGAATGTAGTTTTAAATGAAACAGGGTCGATTGCATAAAAATCTGAAGTGTTGTTCTCAAAATTAGCAGTAGCTCCGAACAATTTGCCCTCATAATCCACCGCAGTCGACAAAAGCGGAACTTCAAGCGGCTCCTCCGTAAGCTTTTCCGAGAGATCAGAAATATCTGCAAGGTTAAACTCAGTCGGCCACACATCACCGTTTTCGTCCCATACAAGAGCTCTTAGAGTTTCGTCAAACTCTACCACATTCACTGATATCTCCGCTGTGACATCAGGCGTGTGTACAGAGGCAACAGTAATAACCGTACTGCCCTGAGAAACGGCCGTTATTGTTCCATCCTCGCTCACAGTTGCTACGGCCGGGTCCGCGCTTACCCATGATACGCCGTCTCCGATACCCCACGGTTCAACGTCTGCAGTAACAGAAACGCTTTTTCCTTTAACAAGGTAGACCTCGGTTTCGCTTGGAATGACTTTCGTTGCAGCAACGTCTTCTCCGAGTTCTGTATCTGCATTCAGATTAAGCTTGTATGTTGTAACATTTTGTGCGTAGTCATAAATCTGAATAAAGAAGTGCGCGCTGTCTGATTCGCCGATATCTGAAAACGTATATTTCAGATTCTCGCCCGCTTTAGCATCCGCAAAAGAACCGGCAGTAGAAAAGTAACCTTCTCCGCCGTAATAGTAGCTGTCGTCAGCAACGGCAACGGCTGCAATATAGCGATTATCGCATGCCGTTATCTCAAGGAAGGAACCGTTTTCAGAATCGGCAGAGACTAATTCGGGCGAAGTGTTGTCTATAACCATTGCATAAGAAAGGTTGTTCTGCTTTTTATTGGTTTTCTTCAATGTATCCCAATCCACTTGGTCGCCATTAACATAATATTCCGGAGCCATCTCAAATGAAAGGATAACCGTATCTCCCTCTTCGACCAATTCTCCGAGAACAACATTTAGATCAAATACTATTGGATTATTTACCCAGCCATTCTGCTTGTAGTCAAAGTATGTGCATGAGCCAGAACCCGTGTGAACATCACAGATGTCGCTAATATTTCCCTTTGAGTCTATTCTTAGAACCTGAAGCATGGAATCCGCAAAACTTCTAATAGGAGTAATACTTATGCCTGTAAGTTCAGATCGGCTGCAGAAGGAATTACGTTTTGACTTGTATTCCTCATTTGGGTCAAATGGATTTCCAAAAAGAACGTAGCTCTTTCCGTCATCTTCAAGCGAGTATAAAAAGCCCGACTCTCCTTTTTTCCCGGCATAAGGTTTTAAATTTCCATTCATTACAACGTATTCATTATCGTTGTAATCAAGCATTCTTGGCTCAACCCAGCTTCCGTAATAGCCCAACACAGGAATAGAATGGACTTCATGTTCCGCAATACCTTCCTCCGCTTCCGATTCAGTTTGGCGGGCAGTAGCATAAAGATATCCCTCAACGTAGTTTCCGTTTTTATCATAATTGGCTATATCATATAGGTATACTATCACATCAACCTTCTTTGAGCCACCAGCAGGTACGGTAAAGCTCGCAGCATTCATAAAGGAAAGGAGAAGAAATGCGTCATATGAAGTAATCGATCCGTCATGGTCCATATCAGCGTATTTTGAATTAAATAACGGCGTACCTTTGACAACATAATCAAGTAATGCCTGAACGTCAAGCGCCGATAATTCTCCGTCGCCGTTGATATCTATTTCAAGGTTGGCAAAATCATCTGTTCTGTAGAATTTATCATCCACTTTGTAGGTTATCTGCGCAAGAATCGGAACAGTGTTCTTTGAACGGTTGAAGCCGCTGAAGCCCTGAGTGAAAAAATCTCCGCTGAGATCGTATGTCACGTCCTCATCCGAAAAATTGTTTATCGTAAAGGAAAACCGATACTCCCCATTGCGTTCCGGATCGTCGCCGAGCTCGACCTTGACCTTGCCGTCGGCTGCGCCGGAAGTCGCCTCAGCGCCCATCTCGATATAGGAGCGCGCGGATAACGCAGCATCGACTCTGGCAAGTCCCGAGCCCTGCCTCAGTATTGGGTAATAGCGGCCGTTTTCATCCTTCATGGGCTCGGAAGTTGACATAAGTAGACTCTGAATAAGAAATCGCTCAGATTTCCCTGTTCTGTAAACAAGATTATTATCTCGAATATACTCTGCAAGTATTGCCGCAAGCCCTGCAATCTGGGGGGCTGCCATAGAGGTTCCGCTCAAAGTCTCGCATTGACTGCCTCCGCCTATATAGCCGTCTGATTCTCCATTGCTATTAAATGTTGCATGCTGTCCGTTTGCAGAATAAATCTTTCCGCCCGGAGCAGTTATTTCGGGCTTCAACGTAAGGTTCCCCGGAACTCCCCAGCTGGAAAAGGCTGACATTGTGTAGTAGCTCTTTACACTGTCTCCGATATTCGGAATCGTAAGTGTTACCAAATAAAATTGGACTTCAAGGCTTTGGAAGATTAATAAATTCGCAGTGCCACTCCTCAAAGCCGTTATCGCGCTCTTGGGAACCGATACTACAGGAACGGAATACTCGTATCCCGTAAGATCCATATCAAACATTCCAGCGCGATCATTGACCACTATTATGCCAGCGGCCCCGTTAGCCGCAGCGTTGTTCGCTTTCTGATAAACCGGAATGCCTCCACGGTTACAGGCTACGATCTTGCCGTTTATCTTGTTTGCCATAGCTGCGAATTCTTCGAGGGTTCCATTGCCGTCGATGTAAACACACTCCACGTCTCCAGCCAATGCTGAAAGCGATTCTACTCCCAATCCGGCAGACTCACGGTAGTAGAACTTGTCTCCATTTTCTACCGTAATAAACGCATCATTTCCCACATTTTCAACCGAAGCAACGGTTAATGCATTTGCATACGAGCCGGGCGAGCCGCCGGTGTAATAATTTGAATCGGCGGCATAAAGGCCGTATCTTGTCCGAGCCGCCCAATCGTAAGAGTTGCCCATTGAAATCGTAACGGTGGTATCTGAGGACACAAGGTTGTCCATTATCTTCTGATACTCTTCGTTCTCGTTCTTTGCAAAACCTGGGGCTGCGGAACCGAGGGAAAGATTGACTGCGTCGGCTCCGAGAACGATAGCGTCTTCAATAGCGACCATATAATCTGAGTCGTATGCTCCGTCTTTTTTCCCGAAGACCTTCATTATAATAAGCTGCGCATCGGGGGCAACCCCCTGTGTATTAAGCTTGGTCAGAGAGGAAACGTATCGTCCGTCTGAAATGACATAGCGGTTAGCGGCGGCAATTCCTGCAACGTGAGAGCCATGCTCGCCTGCTGCATCGGATAAATGTGATACATCAAAGGTTCTGTCTGCATAGTTAAAGCCGAAAGGGATTTTCGTGTTTATATACGCAGCATTAACTATTGGGTATTGATAAAACTCTGAGGCATGCAGCAAATTCCACTTCTCATTAACAGTTTCCTCGCTCAGGAGCGTAATATTGTCTTTTTTTGTGCCTATGGAATAATTGAAAGCATCTGAACTGAACAGATCATGATTGATATCAATGCCGGTGTCAATAACGGCAATCAGACTGCCAGCCCCGGTGTACTCTCCCAAGGCATCGTTTGCCCCTGTCATTCCGGCAGCAGAGCTCTGATTTGGCATCTCTGCATCATGGTAAACTGCAGCAGGCTCATACTTTGTCTCAACAAAAACCGCCTTTACTCCGGGAACGCTCCTTATGGATTCTATTGAACCAAACTTAACATTTGCCGAGACCATATTGGCAATAAGAGTAAGGTTCCAGACAACGTCCAGCTTCTTGCCGCCCAGAGCACTGGAGCTGATACGCTGGATAACGGTCTCCTGCTGTCCGCGGAGCTCTGCGCTGTATGCCATAGCCGCACCGTTGTCCCCGATTTTCAAAGTGGAGTACCTGGCGATAGCGGGCGCCTCGTCAAAGACGATAGATACACGGACCGTATCACTATCGCAGTATTTGCGACTATCCAAACCCTCATTAAAATCTCTCTCGTTTGAAAGAAGCATCTTTGCATTTTCAACTTTTTCCCAAGAAATGCTCGGATTCTTCGCCGGGTTGCGTTCAATTGCAATTGCCGACCCAGCATATGTGCCGGCAAGAATAATTACAGCAAGCAAATATGAAACAAAACGCTTCAAAGTGCTCTTCATTTGAATTCCCCTTTCGGATAATAAACGGTGCTTATGTCAAGTTCAGCAGCATCCGGTAAAGCAGACAAAAAATCAGTTATATTTTACATCCTTCGGGCGAAAAAGACAACATGATTTCGCAATATTCTTTTCATTATATTCAAATAATTGCGTATAATAATCCAGAGAAACGCGCAAAAACCGAGGGCGCGAAAACGCGCCCTCGGCAGGTATTCATTTTTACCGATCAATCGGTAACGTAGGGCAGGAGCGCGATCTGACGCGCCTGCTTTATGGCAGTGGTCAGCTGACGCTGATGCATTGCGCAGGTTCCTGTGGCTCTGCGGGGCAGGATCTTGGAACGCTCGGAGAGATAGCGCTTGAGCTTCGTTGTATCCTTATAGTCGATGAACTGAGCCTTGTCGGCGCAGAACTGGCAAACCTTTCTGCGCTTGCGGTTCTGCTGAGGACGAGCCGGACGAACGGCTTCTTTCTCGTTGGTCACTTGTAAACCCTCCTTACTTATTTAGGTTATGTGAATTCGATAAATATCATTGGTCGTATCTTGCGATTCTTCATTAGCAGCAAAGTATTTCAAGGAGAAATAACGAAGCGTCGGAAAATAGAAGCGCAAACGCTTAGAACGGGAGGTCTCCGTCGTCATCCGTCAGTTCCGCAAAATCGGAACCGGAAACGGGCGAAGAATATCCCTGATATCCGGCTGGCTCACGGTATCCGCCGGAGTGATTTCCGGAAGAATAGCCTCCGGACTGGTAGGAGTTCTGGGACTCTCTCTGATAGGAGCCAGAGCTGTCTCCGTCGCGCTTTGAGTCGCCGAAATACACGTTGTCGGCAACGATCTCATACGCAGTGCGGCGGTTATTCTCCTTATCGGTCCATTCTCTGGTCTGCAGGCGGCCGGAGACGACTGCCATACGGCCCTTGGTAAAGTATCTGGACACGAATTCGCCGGTCTGACGCCAAGCGACGACGTCTATGAAGTCCGCCTGACGCTCGCCTCCGTCGCGGCCCTGATAGTCCCTGTCCACCGCAAGGCGGAAGGAAGCCACTGCAACGCCGGACTGCGTGTGGCGAAGCTCCGGATCTCTTGTGAGTCTGCCCATTATCACGATGTGATTAAGCATTTCTCCTCCTTATTCGGCCGCAAGAGTGATGAGAGAGCGGACAACTCCGTCGGTGATCTTCATAACGCGGTCGAGCTCTGCGGGGAACTCGGGGCCGGAAGTGAACTTCACGAGAACGTAGTAGCCTTCGGGCTTATCGTTGATGGGATAGGCAAGCTTGCGCTTTCCCCACTCGTCACACTCAACGACAGCACCGTGCTCGCTAATGAGGCTCGTAAACTTCTCTACGAGGGCCTTGACGCCTTCCTCGTTTACATCCTGATCGATGATATAGAGTACCTCATACTTTTCGCTGGTTTTTGCCATTTTTTGCACCTCCTTCTGGACTGTTGGCTCATTCTGTAAAATGAGCAAGGAATTACCCGCATAAAAGCAGGCTAAATTATTATACCCGAAGAAATCCGTTTGTCAAGTGCTTTTTCGCTCTTTGCCGCTGATTAAGCAAAAAAGCTTCCCAAAGCCGCAGCTCTGGGAAGCTTTTTGCGTTTACTCGTCGATATCAGTCTATATACATCGTCATAACCATGGCAATGACCATATCCTCCGCCTCGTCGAGAGCCTCGTCAGAGAAGGCTCCGATAGTGAAGTTCACCATGGCGGCAGTGGTGCCGTCTTCGGATACAGTGAAGAAGAGAATGTTTTCCATATATCCCTCTTCATAGTCTCCTCCGGCGATGATCATCAGCCACTCCTGATCGCTTATCGTTACCGACGTGCCTTCGCCGCTGTAGTCCTCGACGTCCTCCGCTATGGTGTCTTCTATGATATCGAGGAAGTCCTGTATATCGTAATTGCTCAGCGAATCGTCCTCCGTCTCATACATATCGGTATAAATATATATTATGTAGTCCTCGGTTGTGTATGTCGCAGAAAGACCGGTCTCGGAATCGTTTACCTCCATATTTTCCCACATCTCGGAGGGCAGCTTGATCTCAAGACTGTGGTTGGTGGAAAGCGCGGCCGTTCCGTCCTCAAATTCGCCGCTGATATCCTCGGGATCCGGCTCGTCATCCTGCTGCCATCCTCCGCTGCCGTTCACTTCTTCAAGAGTTAGGTTCACGTCGCGCGAGACAGTGTCGACCATCTCGATCGGAATGGCAAGGTTAATATTCTGTCCGCCGTCGATATAGGCGCAGTTTATTCCTACGACCTGTCCGTATTTATCAAGGAGCGGTCCGCCGCTGTTGCCGTGGGAGATAGCGGCGGTGTGCTGGATGTAGTAATGCCTGTCGTATTCGCGGGACGCAGAAGAGACGACTCCGTCGGAGAATGTTCCGGTAAGACCGAGAGAGCTTCCGAGGGCGTAGACCGACTCGCCGGTAAGCAGCTTCGCCGTTCTTCTCGTAAGCGGCACATAGCCGCGGGCGTCTGTCTGGAGTATGGCGATGTCGAGGGATTCGTCGTAGCCTATTACCTTAATAATATCGTATTTCTTTCCGTTTGAGGTCGTGACATATCCCCAGTTTGTGCCGTCGATAACGTGGTAGTTCGTGATTATAGTACCGTTCTCATCGTCGAAGAAGCCCGTTCCTGTGTAATAATAGCTGTCGGAAACGAAAGCGGCGATATCCACTGTCGACGGCAGGCACTTCGCGTAGATCTCCTCCGGCTGAAGGGCTGTCGGGCTGGAGGGAGTAGGCTCGGGTTCAGGTTCAGGTTCCGGTTCCGGATCGGGCTTCGGAGTTACGGGCGTGGCTCCCGGATCGGGCTGAGCCGGAGTCGGGATATCGCTCTTTTCAATAGATGTAAGCAGGAATTTTTCCTCGTCCTCGTTTATATAATAGAGCTTTTTCTTCTGCTTTTCGACTTTGAAGTCGTCTCCCTTTTCAACCTCGTAGGTCCCGTCTTCTTCGTCGAACTCATAGTTCTTTTTCGTTATCTCGTTTCCGTCCGAGTCATACCACGTTATCTGGCGGGTCTGGACACGCAGATATCCGGCAGGCTCGCCGTCTTCATCCTCAAGCGCATAAAAGCCGGTCTCCAGAAGCTGCTCGACCTCCTTATCCTCCTTGCCCGGTACGGGGTCGGAGGCGCAGCCCGCAAGAATGGCAAGAGCAAGTATGAGCGCTACGCAAATCAGTCTCCTTTTCATTTTTGAGCTCCTTTCATTTTCAGTCGGCGGTCTGTTCCGCCGGGTATTCTGACTTTCCTGTTATTTTTCTCTTTATGATCTTGCCCATGCGCTTAAGCGCGTACGGCGCGACGAGACCCATCATCTCCTCCGCCGTATGCATGTCGCTCGCGTGAGGCAGGTCGCGCGAAAGATGTATTGCGTCGAACTGGCAGCGGGTGGTACAGAGTCCGCAGCCGATGCACTGATTTAGATCTACGATAGTAGCACCGCATTTAAGGCAGCGGGACGCCTCGGTTTTGACCTCCTCCTCAGTGAGCGGAAGCCTCAGATCCTCGAAGCTCTCCCTTGCCTTTCCCGCTCTTTCGCCGGGGCGCTGACGCTCTGCGGTATCGTAGCCCTCAACACTTACGTCTTCGCGGTCGAGCTCGATAAACGTGCGAAGGTCGCGGCCTATCGTTAGGCTCTGTCCGGGATGCACAAATCGGTTTATGGATACCATCGCTTCCTTGCCGTCCGCTATGGCGTCGATCGCAAATCTCGCGCCGTGGAAAATATCGCCTCCGACGAATATATCCGGCTCGGCAGTCTGAAGCGTTATCTTATCCGCCGCCGCAGTCCCGTTAGGTCTCAGCTCGACCTTAGTGCCCTTCAGAAGATCGCCCCACACTGCGCTCTGCCCTATCGCCATAAGTACGCTGCTCGCGGGAACGGTTATCGTTTCGTTATCATCGTACAGAGGTCTGAAGCGGTGCTCGGAGTCGTAAACGGAAACGCACTTTTTGAACACGACCCCTTTCGCTCTCCCGTTTTCAGTCAGTATCTCCTTCGGTCCCCAGCCGTTTATTATCTCTATCTCCTCCCGGAGTATGTCCTCGACCTCGTCCTTCGCAGCCGGCATCTCCTCCCGGCTCTCAAGACAGAGCATCCTTACCTTGCCTTTTGTACAGCGCAGCGCAGTCCTCGCAACGTCAGCGGCCACATTTCCGCCGCCGACGACTACAACGTCGCCGCTGAGCTCTGCCCCGCCTCCTATGTTGACGCGCTTTAAGAAAGCGACTCCGGACTCGACTCCGTCCGCATCCTCTCCGGGAACTCCCGCAAGTCTTCCGCCCTGGAGCCCGATAGCGATATAGAACGCCTTGTAGCCCTGCCGGCGCAGTTCTTCTATCGTGACGTCCCTGCCGACCTCGACCCCGCAGCGTATCTCTGCGCCCATCCCGCGGATTATTTCTATCTCTTTCTCAAGCACCTTTTTCTCAAGTCGGAAGTTAGGTATGCCGTTCATAAGCATTCCGCCCGGCTTCGCCTCCTTCTCGAAGACGGTCACCGGATAACCCTCGGTGCGGAGATAGTAAGCCGCAGTGAGACCCGCGGGACCGGAGCCTATTACGGCTATCCTGAAATCGTCCCACTGCCTGCCCTCGCCGTTTTCGCAGATAACTTTGTAATCAAGGGGATTGTCGAGCTCCCACTGCGCGAGAAATTTCTTTATCTCGTCTATTGCGACCGGCTTATCGACAGTACCCCTCGTGCAGCGGTCCTCGCAGCGCTTGTTGCACACTGCGCCGCAGACTGCCGGGAACGGATTATCCTGCCTTATAAGCCGAACTGCCTCCTCGTATCTGCCTTCAGCCGCCATCCTGATATAGCCTTGAACGGCAATATGCGCAGGGCAGGCTGTCTTGCATGGCGCGGTTCCGGTGTCGTAGCAGTTAAGCTTATTGGTGTCTCTGTAGTTCCTGTCCCAGCGCTTCTCGCCCCAAACGTGGTCTATCGGAAGGTTGCGCATCGGGTATTTGACCTTGGAACCGTCTTTTTTGCACAGCTTCTGTCCGAGCCTCGCCGCGCCGGCCGGACAGACCTCCACGCACTTGCCGCATGCGACGCATTTCGCGGCGTCGACGTGAGCGCGGTATGCGCTGCGCGACATATTCGGCGTGTTGAAAAGCTGGCTCGTTCTCAGCCCGTAGCAGCTTCCGGCGGAGCAGTTGCAGATTCCCACAATGCGGTTCGGTCCGTCGAGATTGGTTATCTGGTGAACGTATCCCTTTCTCTCGGCGCGCTCGATTATCTCCATAACCTCTTCGCGGGTAACGTACCGCGCATCCTTACCGCTCTCTACGAGGAACTCGGCAATATCGCCGACTCCGATGCACATATGTCCCTCGATATCGCCGACGCCCTCTCCGCGTATGCGCTGAGCCTTGCGGCAGGCGCAGACCATAGTGCAGAATTTGTCGTATTTATTCAGCCAGTGCGACAGATGCTCCTGAGATACCGAGACCGTCTCGACCGGTATCGCTTTCTCGACGGGTATGACGTGCATACCGATACCCGCTCCGCCCTCCGGCACGAGCTTTGCCGCGAGCTCAAGAGGCTCCTGCGGCGCGAGATTGAACATTGTCGCAACCTCGGGATGCTCATCGGGCAGCGTCGGATGTTCGACCATATACTCTCCGCTTCCGACGACCCATTTCGGCACCCAGTACTGGATGTGCTGATCTTCGTTGTCCCTGTTCTGCTCTAAAATACCTATCCAGAGCAGATGGTCTATGACCTTCTGGGTCTCCGCCTCTGTCATACCGTTTATCTCGGCGAGCTCCCTTGTCGTCTTCCCCACTCTTCGCTTTTTGAAGGACAGCATAAATCTGACCTCATCCTTGGTAAGCAGGCGGTCCAGTATCCAGAAATCCATATGGTTTTCCTTCATGCCGCCGGGAAGCTTGCGCGGGATATTGTCGGTTATCATTACGGCGAGCTTTTTAATAAGCTTCGCCTTTTCGGGGTCGGTGCATTTGTGCTCCGTAACCGGATAATCTCTCTCGTTTACGTGGATATTGGGATTGACCTCTTTTACCATATTGTCCCATCCTTGTTATGATACGCGCTCAGATGCGTTTCTATTCCCTCTGATTTTACATTATATACTATAATTTTACAAAATGAAAGATATTTTTAGGCTGTTTTGCCTGGTTTATTAGAACGCGAAAAAAATAAAAATAACTGCTTGACATTTGGTGCTCCATGCTGTATATTAGTTAGGCGCCGTGATCGGCAAGTCCGGTCCCAGCATACGGCCGAGTAGTTCAGTTGGTTAGAACGCCAGCCTGTCACGCTGGAGGTCGAGGGTTCGAGCCCCTTCTCGGTCGCCATATGCTGCTATAGCTCAGTAGGTAGAGCGCATCCTTGGTAAGGATGAGGTCCCCAGTTCGAATCTGGGTAGCAGCTCCATGAAAAAAGCACTGCTTTCGCAGTGCTTTTTTCAATTAAGTCCGTCCTTACGGACGGGTGAAATCCCGCTTTGCGCGGTAAGGGACGGGCTCCCGCCGTCGGATCGCACAAATATTCTGCGTTGTTTTTTGTTGCAGGTTACGCGATTAACCTATTGTTTTATTGCGGATTTCGGCTTATTATCTCCCTGAAAGCAATTTCGGGGAGATTATATTATGCGCAAAGACTCATTTTTAAGCCAGGTTTTCAAAATAGCCGTTCCTGTGGCGCTCCAGTGTATGCTCCAGGCCTCGTTTTCTATCGTCGATCAGGTGATGGTCGGCTCGCTCGGAAGCGTCAGCGTAGCCGCAGTCGGGATTGCCGGAAAGCTGAGCACGCTCTACGGGGTCGTTATCGGCGCCATCGTCAGCGTGGCGGGGATCATGATTTCTCAGTACCTCGGCGCGAAGGACGAGGCTGAGGCGAACCGCTGCTTTTCGCTGAACGCCCTCATCTCGCTCGGGATCGGGGCGGTGTTCACGGCTGTATGCGTCCTGTTCCCTGCTCAGTTAATGGGGCTGTACTCTGAGGACGGGGACACGGTGAAGGCTGCCGCCTCTTACCTCAGGATCGTCGCCGCCGGATTTCTGCCCTACGCCGTCGGGATGATGGTATCGACGAGACTGCGCTGCATGGAGAAGGCAATCCTGCCCCTCATTTTCAGCATCACCGCAGGCGTTCTGAACACGGGGCTTAACTACGTTCTGATTTTCGGAAAGCTCGGCTTTGCCGCTATGGGCGCGGACGGTGCGGCGCTGGCGACGATTATATCGCAGCTTGTAAACGCTCTGTTGCTTGTGTTCGGGGCGTCGGCGGTCGACCGGAAGCGGGGCGAGGCCTTTCGCTTCTCTCCCGTGCTTACGAAGATGTCCGCCGGGCAGTATCTTGCCATCTTTCTTCCCGTGTTCGTGCTCGAGTTTATGTGGAGCCTGAGCGAGAACGTTTACGCCTCGGTCTACGGTCACATAGGCACCCTCGAATGCGCCGCCATGACGCTGACTTATCCGATACAGGGCCTCACGATCGGGGCGCTGAGCGGGCTTTCCCAGGCGGCGGGAATACTTATAGGCAAGGAGCTCGGCAAAGGCGATTTCGACTCGGCATATAAAAAATCAAAAAGGCTTCTTCTCTACGGGCTCATCGGTTCGTTCATATTAGCTGCCGCCGTTATCCTTCTGATGGGGCTCTACACCGATATATACAACGTGGAGAACTACGTTAAGGCTACGGCGCGGCATATACTTATCGTTTTCGCCGCCGTATCGCCCGTAAAGGTGATGAATATGATCCTCGGCGGCGGCATCGTCAAAAGCGGCGGAAAAACGAGGATCGTGATGATAATCGAGCTTCTCGGCACGTGGGGCTTCGGCGTTCCTCTCGCGCTTCTCAGCGCCTACGTCTGGAAACTCAGCATACCGTTCGTATACCTCTGCCTCTCATTTGAGGAGTGCGTGCGGCTCATACTGACGTGGATCATTTTTATAAGGAAAAATTGGATGCAGAAGATTTAAGGAGGGGGCGCTTATGTGGTCAGAGGGCAAGGTCAGGATCAGGGATATCGCCGACGAGCTCGGCGTAAGCACGGCAACGGTATCGAACGTCCTCCACGGGAAGACGGAAAAAATATCGGAGCGCACCGTAAAGGCGGTGGAAAAGAAGCTTGAGGAGCGGGGCTACATTCCCAATATGGCCGCCGCCCTGCTTGCGCGCAATAACTCGCGGATAATCGGCGTCGTCGTTAACGACCACCCAAAATACGAGGGTCACGTTTTCGAGGATCCCTTTATCTCGGCGGCGGTCAACCATCTCTCGGACAGGATCGAGGAGGCGGGCTATTATATGATGCTGAAAAAGGCGAGGCGGGTCTCAGACGCCGTCGTTTTCGCCTCGATATGGAACCTTGACGGTATGGTGCTCATAGGCTTTTGCGAGGACGATTACCAGGACCTGCGCGACAGGATCAGAGTTCCCTTCGTTATCTACGACGGCTTTGCGGACGCGCAGGAACGCTTCGGAAACGTCGTGATAGACGACTTTGACGGGGGCAGACAGGCAGGAGCTTATCTCAGAGATATGGGTCACGAGAGAGTTCTCTTTATCTCCGACAACGATATTTGTATGGATCATCTCCGCTACCTTGGCTTATGCGACGGTCTCGGGCATAAGGCGGAGCTTATGATCGTTTCGATGAAAGCGTCCGAGCGCGAGAGCTGCTACCGTGAGCGGCTTGAGGCTCTTAAGGGCTATACCGCCGTCTTCGCGGCGTCCGATCAATACGCTCTGGAGCTTATAAGGTTTTTGGGGCAAAACGGCCTTAGCGTTCCGGGCGATATATCCGTAATAGGCTTCGACGGCAGCAGGGAGGCGAAAAGCGCCGCGCCCCGGCTCACGACGGTATCGCAGGATAATTTTCTGAGAGCTGAGGCCGCCGTCAGCCTGCTTTTAAAGATGATCTCAGGAACCGACACCGAAAAAACGGTGACAATCCCCGTAAAGCTGACCTTAGGCGAGAGCGTAAGGAGGATAGGATAAGCATCAGCCGTCCGTTATTTCGGACGGCTGGTTTTTTCGGCAAAAATCGTAATATTGTATAATTTCAGCTATTTTGAATATATATTATTTGTCAAACTGCACTAAACTTAGACAGATTATTTATAGAGAATGACAATTGAATAAAAATTGCTCAGATGCTAAACTCAAGCTATAGAATAATGCGCCGCTCGAGTGAGCAGACCGCTTGGCGTACTGCCTGTTTAATAAGCGGCCCGCTCTTTTTTAGTATAACGGAGGTGAGCCTATGCTCGACAGGTCTCAGTGGAACGAGGAGTTTTCCCGCAGGTTCAGCCGCCACGAAAATGAGCTCCGCTCGCTTTATGGTGAGCTCTATTCGGACATCGGCGCCTGGGAGTATTTCGTTTCCGTTCTCAAGAAAGCTTATGATGAAAGGCCGGAGAGTTTAAAAGAGCTTGACCGCGTGCGCGAAGCTAAGCCCGGCTGGTACAGGGGTCACGAGCTCGTCGGTATGCTCGCCTACGTCAAGGCATTTGCCGGAACGTTGAACGGCGTGCGCGGGAAGCTCGACTACGTTCAGGAGGCGGGAGTCAACTATCTTCACCTAATGCCGCTTCTTGAGAGCCCTGAGGGCAGATCTGACGGAGGCTACGCAGTCTCCGATTTCCGCAAGGTGCAGCCGGAGCTCGGCACTATGGACGACCTTGCCGCCCTCGCCGACGACTGCCATAAGCGCGGCATCTCCCTATGTCTCGATTTCGTTATGAACCACACGAGCGAGGATCATGAATGGGCAAGGCGCGCAAGAGCCGGAGAAAAGGAGTTTCAGGACAGGTACTTCTTTTTCGACGACTGGCGTATCCCTAATGAATATGAAAAGACTGTGCCTCAGGTCTTCCCCACCACAGCGCCCGGCAACTTCACCTGGTGCGACGAGGCAAAAAAGGTCGTTATGACCTGCTTCTACCCCTATCAGTGGGACCTCAACTACCGAAACCCCGCGGTCATGAACGATATGACCGACAATATGCTCAATCTGACCAATCACGGAGTTGACATAATACGTCTCGACGCGGTTCCGTACATCTGGAAGGAGCTCGGAACACAGTGCCGCAATCTTAAGGAGGTACACTCCCTCGTCCGCATAATGCGCATGACCTGCGAAATAGTATGTCCCGGGACTCTGCTTCTCGGCGAGGTCGTTATGGAGCCCTCAAAAGTCGTTCCCTACTTCGGAACGGTTGATAAGCCCGAATGCCACATGCTCTACAACGTCACGACTATGGCGACGACCTGGCACACGGTGGCGACGAAGAACGTATCTCTTCTCAAGCACCAGCTCGGTCAGGTCTTCAATCTGCCGAAGGATTACGTTTTCTTAAACTATCTCCGCTGCCACGACGATATCGGCTGGGGCCTCGACTACCCCTATCTCTGGCAGTTCGGCATGGACGAGGTCGGGCACAAGCGCTTTTTGAACGACTATTTCACCGGCAAGTGGAATGGCAGCGACGCTCGCGGCGAGCTTTACAACGACGATCCCCGTCTCGGCGACGCGAGGCTCTGCGGCACGACCGCCTCTCTCTGCGGGCTTGAGGCGGCAAGGTACGAGCGCGACGACGTCAAGGCCGAGTTCGCCTGCCGCTACGATATAATGCTCCACGCCTATATGCTCACTCTCTCCGGCGTACCCGTTCTCTACTCCGGCGACGAGGTCGGACTTGAGAACGACTACGGATACCACAACGACGCATTCAAATGCGAGGACAGCCGCTGGCTGCACCGGGGCAATATGAACTGGGCGGCAGCTGAAATGCGGAAAAAGCGCGGAACGGTCGAATATGAGATATTCACCTCGCTCCGCAAGCTTGAGAAGCTCCGAACAAAGTATAATGTGTTCGACGGGAGCGCAGACACTTGGATAATCGAATCCGGCGACTCCTCCGTTCTCGCATTAGGGCGCTGGCTCAAAGGTCAGAAGCTCATAGCTCTGTTCAACTTTTCCAAAGAGCTGAAAACCGTACATATCGGCGAGCACGGGGACTTTACCGATCTTATGACCGGAAAGAAGCGCGGAGCTATCGCCGTTACTCTCCGTCCCGGCGATTTTGCTTGGCTGTTGGGGGCGTGAATATGAATAAAAAGCTTATCTTTCTCGACATTGACGGAACTCTGACCCCTTCCGGAACGAACACTCCGCCCGACAGCGCGGTCGACGCAGTCAAGCGGGCTCAGGCCCGCGGGCATAAGGTTTTTCTCTGCACGGGGCGGAATCTCGATATGCTCTCGCCGCTCCTGCGATACGGCTTCGACGGAGTCGTGGCGAGCGCGGGCGGCTATGTAACGGCGGGAGACCGGGTGCTTTTCGACTGCCCGATGACAGACTTCCAGCTTGAAAAAGCCATGCGTCTTCTCGGTGAGAACGGCGTGTTCCGCACTATTGAGGCGAAGGACGCCACCTTCGGCGACGAGAATCTCGGTGAGTTCCTCGCAAACGCCGGAGACGGCAATTCCGAGCTTGTCCGCTGGCGCAAGGCTCTCGCGGAGAAGCTCAACATCAGGCCCATGGGCGAATACGACGGAAGGCCGATCTACAAGGTCGTTATAATGTGTCTCGACTGGTCGCAGCTTGAGCCGGCGAAGGCGGAGCTTGAGCGCGAATTTGATTTCTGCATTCAGGATCTCGCCGCCCGAGGCTGCCTCAACGGCGAGCTGATCAACAGAAAATTCAACAAGGGCACCGGAGTAAAGCTCGCCGCCGAAACTCTCGGCTTTTCCATGGAGGACACGATAGGCTTCGGCGACAGTATGAACGATCTCGATATGATAAAGGTCGTCGGAACGAGCGTATGTATGGAAAACGGCTCGCCTCAGCTCAAGGCTATGAGCGACATGGTCTGCCCTTCAGTCGAGAACAACGGACTTGCCGACGCATTTATAAAGCTCGGGCTTATATAACTTGTAATGTACAGCGAAAGCTGTAAAAAAAAACGGAGGAGAAAACGCTATGGCACTTGACTATCGCAAATGCGCCGAAGAGATATTCTCTCACCTCGGCGGCAGAGAAAACATCATCAGTGCGGCACATTGCGCCACACGTCTCCGCCTCGTCATCGCGGATAATTCCAAGCTTGACAAGGAAGCTCTCGAAAACGTAGAGGGCGTAAAGGGAATGTTCGACTCGAACGGTCAGCTCCAGCTCATCATCGGAACCGGCACGGTCAACAAGGTTTACGACGAATTCCTCGCCGTCACCGGAATGACAGCTGCCACCAAGGATGACGTCAAGGCTGCCGCAGCCTCAAAAATGCCGGTCTGGAAGAAGATCCTCAAAACACCCGGCGACGTCTTCGTTCCTATTCTGCCCGCGATCGTGGCCTCCGGCCTTATGATGGGTATCGTTGAGGCGATCCCGAAGTTCGCTCCCGCATTCGGAAAGACGGATCTTTTCTCCTTCCTCGATCTCGTTGCGAACACCGCATTTGCTCTCCTGCCCGTTCTCGTCGCCATCTCCTCCGCCCGCGTATTCGGAGGAAACATCTTCCTCGGCGCCGTTATCGGTCTTATGATGGTGCATCCCGCCCTTCTGAACGCATGGAACGTCGGCACGGCGGAAACAATTCCCACCTGGTCGATATTCTTCTATCCGATCCAGCAGGTAGGCTATCAAGGTCACGTCATCCCGGTAATATTGGCAGTCTTGCTTATGTCCACGCTTGAAAAATGGCTGCATAAGCACGTGCCGGAGATGATCGACCTCTTCGTCACTCCGCTCGTCACCGTAGTAGTCACCGCTTATCTCACCTTCACCGTTATCGGTCCCGTCTTCTCTGTCGTTGAGAACTGGGTCCTCGCCGGCGCCAAGTGGCTCATCACAGTCGGTTACGGCGCGGGCGCCGCTATCATGGGCGCTATCTATCCGCTCACCGTCGTCATGGGCCTGCACCATATGTACAACGTCATTGAAGCGGGCATGATCTCCAGCACTGGCGTCAACACCTGGATGCCGATAGCGACGGCCGCCAATATCGCTCAGTTCGGCGCCTGCCTTGCCGTCGCCCTCAAGTGCAGGAGCCAGAAGACCAAGTCCGTGGCTCTCCCCTCCTCCCTCTCCGCCTCACTCGGCATCACCGAGCCGGCCATTTTCGGTATCAATTTCCGCTACATGAAGCCCTTTGTCGCCGGCATGATCGGCGGCGCGGTCGGCGCTCTCTTCTCCACGTTTATCAAGGGTACCGACATGTCGGGCAACGTCGTCGCATTCGGCGCTACGACCTACGGCGTTACCGGTATTCCCGGAATCCCCGCGATCAACAACATCCCGATGTATCTCCTCCTCATGCTGATCTCTGCAGGAACGGCATTCGTCATCACGTGGTTCATCTGGAAGGAAGACGCGCCCAAAAAAGCTGCCGCTCAGCCTGAGCCTCAGCCGGAAGCGATAGAGGTGCCCACCGTCAGCGTTATCCGCTGCGCCGCCGGAACCGTTCTTCAGCCAGCAAAGGGTGAGGTCATCGCCCGCGAGGATATCCCCGACGACACCTTCGCCCAGGGCATTCTAGGCGACGGAGTCGGAGTTCGTCCCGTTGACGGAACGGTAGTCGCCCCCTTCGACGGAACGGTCACCTCCGTATTCGACACGAAGCACGCCATCACCCTTGAAAAAGACGGTATGGAGCTTCTCATCCATGTTGGAGTCAACACCGTCAATATGGCGGGCGACGGATTCGAGGCATACGTCAAGGACGGCGACGAGGTCAAAGCCGGACAGAAGCTTCTCACCTTCGACTCCGCTAAGATTAAGGCTGCAGGCTATGACGACACCGTAGTTGTTCTCCTTACAAACTCCGACGATCTTGAAGGAGTCGGGTGCGGAGCAAAATAACCAGTTCATTTATTAAACATCGCCCGGCGGGGGCGAAAGCTTCCGCCGGAGAACAAAAATCAGGAGGTATAAAAAATGAAATCTTTTGAGTATGTGATCACCGATCCCGTAGGCATCCACGCCCGTCCCGCAGGCGTCCTCGTTAAGGAAGTCAAGAGCTTTGCCGGCTCGACCGTCACGATAGCGAAGGGCGACAAGAGCGTGAACGCGCTCAAGCTTATGGCGCTCATGCAGATGGGGATCAAGCAGGGCGATACCGTCACCGTTACCGTTGAGGGCGGAGACGAGGCTGCCGTCTGCACCGCGCTTGAGAATTTCTTCAAGGCAAATCTTTAATCTTTGATCACTCAGAGCAAAACCGCTGCCTCAACAGGCAGCAGTTTTGCATAATCTGGAAAGGAGTTAAAATATGATCTCTATTCAGGGCAAGGGCGTATCCACCGGCATTGCCGCAGGTCCCCTTTATTTCTACCGCCGCGCAGACAGCACTGTCCAGCGCCGCACGGTAGAGGACAGAGACGCTGAGTGGGCGCGCTTCAAGGCCGCTCAGGAAAAGGCCATCGCTCAGCTCGGTGAGCTCGCGGAAAAGGCGAGAGCTGAGGCTGGCGACGAGGCTGCCATGCTCTTCGAGACTCACCAGATGATGGTTGAGGATATGGACTATGAGGAGGCTATCGAGGCCGGGATAAAGGAATCCGGACTAAACGCCGAAGCAGCCGTTTCCGACGCCGGCGAGATGCAGGCCGCCGCCTTCTCTGCGATGGACGACGCATACTTCAGCGCGCGCGCCGCCGACGTCAAGGACATCTCCACCCGACTCGTCGGGATCCTCTGCGGCGCCGTACAGGGCGGTATTGATTCAGACGTGCCGGTTATCCTCGCCTCCGACGATCTCGCGCCCAGCGAGACCGTGCAGCTCGACAAATCGAAGATACTCGGCTTTGTCACCTCCGGCGGTTCAGGCTCGAGCCATACAGCGATCCTCGCCCACACGATGGGTATCCCCGCCATTATAGGCGTAGGCGAAAAGCTAAAGGCGGAATATGAGGGCCGCGAGGTCATTATCGACGGAGCCACCGGCACTATCGCCCTCGATCCGGACGACGCGACCCGCGCCCAGATGATGGCAAAGCGCGCTGAGCTTCTCAAGCGTCTCGCTCTCCTCAACGAGCTCAAGGGGAAGCCCAACGAGACGAAGGACGGACAGCGCATCCGCGTTTACTGCAATATCGGCTCGCCGAGCGACGTACATACTGTTCTCGCAAACGACGGCGGAGGCATAGGTCTCTTCCGCAGCGAGTTCCTCTATCTCGAGTGCGACGATTATCCAACCGAGGATTATCAGTTTGAGGCATACAAAAGGGTCCTCTCCGATATGGGCGACAAAGAGGTCGTAATCCGCACTCTTGATATCGGCGCGGACAAGCAGATAGACTACTTCAACCTCCCGAAGGAGGAAAATCCGGCTATGGGCAACCGCGCGCTGCGTATCTGCCTCTCCAGACCGGAGATATTCAAGACTCAGCTCAGAGCTCTTTACCGCGCCTCGGCTTACGGTCATCTCTGCATAATGTTCCCGATGGTCACCTCCGTCTGGGAGGTCAGAGAGGCGAAAAAGATGTGCGAGATAGTTAAGAAAGAGCTCACTGCGGAGGGAATACCCTACGCTGAGGACGTTCAGGTCGGCATTATGATCGAGACTCCCGCTGCAGCCGTCATCTCCGACAGGCTTGCGAAGGAGGTTGATTTCTTCTCCTGCGGAACAAACGACCTCACGCAGTACACTCTCGCCTGCGACCGCCAGAACAACGATCTCGGACGTTTCTTCAACGCGCATCATCCCGCAGTTATAAGGCTGCTTAAGCTCGTTTGCGACAACGCGCATAAGAACGGCATCTGGGTCGGCATCTGCGGTGAGCTCGGCGCTGATCTTGAGCTTACGGAGACCTTCCTGTCAATCGGTATCGACGAGCTGTCCGTTTCTCCGCGCTCCGTGCTTCCTCTCAGGCAGAAGATCCGTGAGACTAATGTCCGCGCCGTGCGCGAGGACCGTCTCGCTGCCCTCGCAAGCGACGTAACTCCTATGTAACTGCTGACACGGGTCAGGCTATCGCCGGGCTCTGTTTACACCGCTTA
The DNA here is from genome assembly GCA_017450135.1 of Clostridia bacterium. Taxonomy (GTDB): domain Bacteria; phylum Bacillota; class Clostridia; order Oscillospirales; family Acutalibacteraceae; genus CAG-488. The sequence goes on from JAFSXA010000074.1 coordinate 33,143, forward strand.
ACTGCTTTTTCCGGGAGAGATGCAAATGAGAATAGTCACCATAGGGCGCGAGTTCGGCTCCGGAGGAAGAGAACTCGGCAAGAGAATGTCCGATATACTCGGCTGGTCCTATTACGACAAGGAAATAATTGGCGTTATCGCGCGGGATCTCTGCAAGAGCCCGGATCACACCGGCCGCGCAGTGGACTCCGGCTTCTGGCGCAGCGTACCGCTCACCTTCCGCCGCACCTTCTACGCCTCCAATTCCGCGCCCGCTGCCGAAACGCTTGCCGCCGAAAGGCGTGCGATTGAGGGCATCGCGTCCCTCGAGAGAGACGCGGTTATCGTCGGCAGAAACGCCGACGTGATCTTGAGCGGATATAACACCTTCAACATCTTCGTCTGCGCCGACAGGATGGCAAAGCTCGACCGCTGCATGGAGCGCAAGGAAAACGGAGAGTCGCTCTCGCTGCGCGAAATGGAGCGCAAAATGAAATATATAGACCAGGCGAGAAGAGAGAGCCGCGCCGCGCTCACCGATCTGGAATGGGGCGACAAAGCCGGCTACCACCTTATCGTCGACTCCACGGGCTGGGATATGAAAAAGCTCGCAGCCGCGGTCAGCTATTACGCTCTTTCCTTTTTCGGAAAAGAATAATAAAGCTTATACGGGTCAGTAAAAATCCTGCCGCTCTCAAAAGGCGGCAGGACTTTTTTGCGTCTGAACGACGTAACCTGTTTTACAGCGATTTATACGCTGCGTTTATGCGAGCCTTCGGTAAGCCGTTCTGCGCATAGTGAGATAGCAGACCGTGCCTCCGACAACGTTGGAGATCGGCTCCGCGAGGAACACTCCCCTGACTCCAAAGCCCATCGTAGGTAAAAGCAGCGTAAGAGTAACGACGATGACCACCTTTCGCAGCAGCGAGAAGAAAATAGCGTGTCTCGCGTCGCCAAGAGCCTGAAACGCCGACTGTCCGGAAAACTGGAGCGCCATAAAGGCAAACCCGAAGAAGTATATTCTCAGCATATCGATCCCTGCCTCAGTCATAGCCGGGTCGTCTGTAAATATTCCAAACCACAAAGACGGGCAAAAGAAAACGAGCAGCCATGCAAGAACGGTAAAAGCGCTGCCAGATAGGGTGTTGAAGTTTATGCCCTCTCTCGCCCTTTTATATTCCCCCGCGCCGAAGTTATAGCTTATAACCGGCTGTGCTCCGTTCACTATACCGTTTATAGGGAGAGTGAATATCTCGCGGATGGAGTTCGTCACGGTCATTACCCCGACGTATAGGTCCCCGCCGTAGGCATGGAGCGTTGAGTTGCAGGTCACCTGTACGGCGAAATTCGTCGCCTGCATAATAAAATTTGAGGTGCCGAGACGGACTATGCCTCCTGCCGCCCCCGGGTCCGGCTTCATATTTTTCAATTTGAGCTTTATCGCAGCCTTTTTCCCGAATAGGAAGGCAAGCACCCACGCGGCGGAGACCGCCTGACTTATAACAGTCGCCAGCGCCGCTCCCGCTATGCCCATTCTGAAGGCGAATATGAACAGCGGATCGAGCGCTATATTGACAGCGCAGCCTATGACAACGGAGAGCATACCCGTTCTCGGAAAGCCCTGCGCGTTCACATATCCGACGAGTCCGGTCGCAATAACTGAGAACACAGTACCTGCAAGGTAAATCTTGAGATACTCCGATGCGTATCTGTAAGACTCCTCGCTCGCTCCTATCGCAAAAAGGGCGGGCCGCATAAAAATATAGCCGAGAGCTGTTAATATAAGCCCCGCGCAGAGAGTAAGAGTAAAGGAGTTGCCGAGTATGCGCGCCGCCTTCCCCTCGTCTCCCGCTCCCCTCTCAATGGCAAAGAGCGGAACGCCTCCCATTCCGAAGAGCGCGGCAAAGGCCATAATGAGTGTCAGCACCGGGAAGGTCAGCCCTACTCCGGTAAGCGCCATGCTGCCCTCCTCGCCCATATGCCCTATGTATATTCTGTCCACCACGTTGTATAGCAGATGTACCACCTGGGCAACGGTGAGAGGCAGAGCCTGCGATATTATGTTTTTCCAGACCGGTCCTTTGGAAAAATCATTCTGCATCCTTATCACCCGTATTATCTTCTCAGCGCATAATACCACAAAATCCCGCGCCGTGCAACTTTTCCCTTGCGCCGCAGCAATGTCGCGGTTATAATTATCATACAGATCATTCCGAGGAGGAAGCTATAATGGAATACAGAGTGACTTTCAACAAGCTGCCGAGATCTCTCGCCGAGCTTAAAGCTATGCCGGAGGCGTCTCTCCGTAAGCCCGAGGAAACCGCCGCGCTCACCGTCGCCGCCCTCTCCGCTTATCCCTCAAGCCGTGACGAGTGCTACGCTATGCTCGATTACCTGCGCGGTCCGCGTCCCCTCTCGCAGATGGAAAAGCAATTCATCCGCGACAGATTTATGGACGGTAAGGACTACATTCCGCGCTCCTATTTCGCAGGCGCGACCCCCGATAACGACTATTCTCCAGCCTTGCCCTATACCGTCGTTCTGAAAGAGAGCGCATCTCAGTTTGCCGAGAGCGGCTACAGAAAATTCGACGTTTTCTGCGGCGGCGCCGACTCCCCCCGCCCCGTGACCCTGCGCCTCAAGCCATCCACCGGCGAGTGGTTCCTCTGGGAACAGAATCTCCTCGTCGGCATAAAAATCCCAAAATCCTCCGACCCCTGGGCATAATATAATCCTCGCGCCGTCTGATAAAGGCGGCGCTTGACTTTTTTCCCCGCTGATACTATAATATACCCGTCGGCACGAAGCCGACGGCAGCGGCAGAAGCCGCCGATTCGTTTCCTCTTGCTTATAACGCTATACCAGGAAGGTATGCACTTTCCCCGCACGGGAGAGCGCATTTTTTATTTTCGAAGGGAGAAGTATTATGTCAACTGTCAAAAAGCTAACCGTTACCGCACTCTTTCTCGCGCTTTCCGTCGCGCTGCCGCCGCTTTTCCATGCCGTAGGCTTAGGTCAGGCGTTTTCGCCGCTGCATATCCCCGCGCTCGCCTGCGGACTGATCTGCGGACCGCTCTACGGGCTGATCTGCGGAGCTCTCGGTCCCTTGCTCGCAAGCTTGATCAACGGTATGCCTCCGATGGCGATGCTCCTGTACTTTATTCCTGAAATGATGGCATACGGTCTCTTCGCAGGTCTCTTCTTCAAGCTCATCCGCACCGGAAGCACGCTTGCCGACTGCGTCGTTTCACTTCTTATCGCTATGCTCATCGGCCGAGTCGTCGGAGGCCTCGTTCACGGAGCCGTCTTCCTCGGCGGAGGCGCGCAGTACTCTGTTTCCATCTGGCTCGGAGCTTACTTTGCGGGCACCTGGCCCGGAATGATACTCCATATCGTGCTCATCCCCGCTATCTACTTTGCGCTTGAGAAGGCGAAGCTCATCCCGAAAAGATACAAAAAAGCGTAACATTTCCACTCTGCCCTCCGGAACACCGGAGGGCATTTTTAATTATGTATAATCATACCGAAATGTTGAAATATCCTCCCGATTGCTGTATACTGTAAACTAGGAAAATATTTATAAGGAGGATGGATATGATCTGCAGAAACTGCAACAGTCCGATCCGCGACGGCTCCGCCTTCTGCACCAAGTGCGGCGCAAAGGTACAGGCTCCTGCGCCCCAGCAGCGTGCCCCCGCATCTCGCCCGGCTGCCGCTCCGATACCGCAGCCCGCCCCCGCTCAGAGACCTGCGCCTCAGCCTCAGCCCAAGAAGAAATCAAGCGCCGGGATCTGGATCGGCATTATTCTAACGCTTCTCATAATCGGAGGAGAAGCGTGGTATCTCGTCAACTGGTATAACAACGAGGGAGGCTTCTTCCCCGAAGCTGCCTCCGTATCCCGAGAGGACAGCGATGATGAGTCCGATAACGAAAAGCATAAGGATAAGGATAGGGATAAGGAGAAGGATAAGTCCGAGCCCGACGGCGAAACATCCGAAGAAGACGGCGGCGCAGTTTCCGATCCCGCCTCTTCCCCATCTCACGCCGGAAAGCTGCCTGACGGCGCTGAGCAGATGTCCGGCGCCACTGCCAAGGATTTAGCCGGCGACTGGATCGGGGAAATAACGCTCACAAAAATGCAGGGATATGAGGAACTGCCCGGCGCGCCTGAAAATATCAAAGAGCTGATAGCCGAGGCTATGAGCAAGCCTCAGAAGTACTCGATGAGCTTCGATGAGAACGGACGCTGGGATCTATTTATAGACTATATGTTCGGTATGCGCTTCAGTTCAACCGATTTGCGTCTTGACGATCCGAAAACGCCTGAGGAGGAGACCGCCCACCTTTATAAGGGACCCGAAAACGGCGTCATCACGATAAGCATGAGTTATTTCGATGCGAGCGGCGCAGGCGGCGGCGACTTCTTAATAAAAGCAAACGTCTTTACCGACGGCGAGGGAATCGGCATCTCCGGCAAGCTCTCGGTAACGATAACCAATCAGGGACAAAGCATTTCGCTTGACGGGGACTTCACTCTCCGTCCCGACAAGGGGGAGGAATAAGCCATGTTCTGTGAAAAATGCGGGGCTAAGCTCCCCGACAATGCCGTTCACTGCATCCGCTGCGGCGCGCCTCAAACTCCCATTCCGGCATCTGCCGCACAATATCCGCAGTACGCTCCCGTTATGTCCGCTCCAAAGCGGTCAAAGGGTCCTCTCGCTCTTTTGATCTGCCTCATCATCGTTGCAGTTCTCGGCGCTGCGTTCATAGGCGTTATAAATATAATGAAGCTGAACGCTGAAAACTCATGGTTCGGAAACAAGGAAGATACCGAGGAGACAGACCGCGAAGACGAAGACGAGGACGAAGACGATAAGGACGGCAAGGACGATAAGGACGATAAGGACGGCAAAGATACGAAGCCCGAGCCTGAACCAGAGCCTGAGCCTGAACCAGAACCAGAACCAGAGCCTGAACCAGAGCCTGAACCAGAGCCTGAGCCTGAGCCCG
>JAFSXA010000075.1 GCA_017450135.1 Clostridia bacterium
CTCACAGGCGCTACGATAACCTCAAAGGCGGTCACGGCGGCGGTAAATCAAGCTCTTGACATTTACGCCTCGGTATCCGCCGAATATGCTCAAGGAGGTGCGAACAATGGCTGAAAAGAAATCACTCGGGCATGAGTTTACAAAAGGTCTTATTGCCGAAAACCCGGTTCTCCGGCTCGTTCTCGGCACCTGCCCCACGCTCGCGACCACGACCTCTGTTTCGAGCGCGATAGGAATGGGCATCTCCGCATCTATAGTTCTGATATGCTCAAACATAGTTATTTCCGCACTCAGGAAGGTTATCCCCTCAAAGGTCCGCATACCGGCGTACATCGTGGTTATCGCCTCGTTCGTAACGATAGTTCAGATGCTTGTAAAGGCGTTTGTCCCGGTGCTTGACGAACAGCTCGGCGTCTATCTGCCCCTGATAGTTGTCAACTGCATCATCCTCGGCAGAGCGGAGGCCTTTGCAAGCAAGAATTCGATCGCCGCATCCGCTCTCGACGGTCTCGGAATGGGAGTCGGCTTCACTGCCGCTCTGTTCGTGATGTCCACGATAAGAGAGATCCTCGGCGCAGGAACCTTCCTTGCCGGCATAAACGGGCTGATCGGCAGCTTCACAGGAACGAGCTTTGACGGTTTCTCCATTCCCTTCCTCAACACACATCCGATGCTGATATTCATCCTTGCCCCCGGCGGCTTCTTCGTATTCGGTATTGTCATGGCTCTCGCCAACAGGCTCGCCGAATCCAAAGGAAAACCGAAGGCTGAGCTTCACGGCTGTGACAACTGCCCGATGGCTAAGACCTGCTCGATCAGAGACAGCAAGGAAAGCGACGAAAAGAAGGAGGCTGAAGCATAATGGTAATGACAAAGGGACTTATCAGTATCTTCCTGACGATGATACTCACGCAAAACTTCATCCTTTCAAAATTCCTCGGCATCTGCCCCTTCCTCGGAGTTTCCAAAAAGGTCAACACGGCCTTTGGAATGTCGCTGGCGGTAATTTTCGTTATGGCTCTCTCCACCGCCGTCACCTATCCTATCAACAAATACCTGCTTGAGGCAAACAACCTCGAATATCTCCAGACGATAGTATTCATCCTCGTTATCGCCGCCCTTGTTCAGATGGTCGAGATAACGCTCAAAAAATACATACCGTCGCTCTACAAATCACTCGGAATATATCTTCCTCTTATAACCACAAACTGCGCCGTGCTCGGCGTCGTAACGCTGAACGTCGACAACGGATATAATTTCTTCCAGTCGCTCATCTGCGCCATCGGCGGCGGAGTCGGCTTCCTGATAGCAATGGTCATGTTCGCAGGCGTGCGCTCAAGGCTCGAATCCTGCGATATACCGAAGGCTCTCAAGGGACTTCCGATAACGCTCATTGCCGCCTCGCTGGTATCTGTCTCCTTCCTCGGCTTTGCGGGCGTTGTTGAAGGCATATTCGCATAAAGGAGGGTGAGATAATATGAATCCTATTATATTGGCTGTTATTATCGTAGCCGCTATAGGTCTTATCGCAGGTCTGGGACTCTCCATAGCCTCAATAGTTATGGCAGTCCCCGTCGATAAAAAGGCGGAGGCCATCCGCGAGTGTCTGCCCGGTGCGAACTGCGGCGCCTGCGGCTTTTCAGGCTGCGACGGTTATGCCGCCGCCCTCTCCAAGGGTATCACCACCAACACCGCTCTTTGCGCCCCGGGAGGCAACGACGTCTCCGAGCAGATAGCCGAGCTGACGGGTCTTTCCGCCGGCAAGGTCGCTCCAAGCGCCGCTGTCGTAATGTGTCAGGGCTTTTGCGAGAAAGCTGTCAGAAAGATGGATTACAACGGCGTTGAATCCTGCCAGATGGCAAAGCAGCTCTTCGGCGGTCCTAAGGAGTGCATCTACGGCTGCATCGGTCTGGGTGACTGCGTCCAGAAATGTCCCTACGGCGCGATCCACATCTGCGACGGCGTAGCGAGAGTCAATCCCGCAATCTGCCGCGCGTGCAAAATGTGCATCAAGACCTGCCCGAACCACATCATAAAGATGCTGCCTCTGCACGAGGCGAAGGCTGCTGTCCTCTGCATGAACAAGGACAAGGGCGCCATCACCAGGAAGGAGTGCCAGTCGGGCTGCATCGGCTGCATGAAGTGCACAAAGGTCTGCGAAACTCAAGCCGTCACCGTTCAGGATTTCTGCGCAAGAGTGGATTATAAAAAGTGCACCGGCTGCGGCAAATGCACCGAGGTTTGTCCGGTAAAATGCATCAATCTCATCACGCTTGACGCGGCTCAAACCGCAAACGTCAGGTAAGCAAGTCAAAACCATCAAACACACAGTTAAACTGCAACAGGAGGACTCTTTTATGAAAAAATTCTTATCCATCGTTCTATGTATGATCTTTGTATTTTCAATGAGCGCTATCGGCATCAACGCCGGCGCTGCCGTTGATTACCGAATCATCTCACCCTACGAAGAGGTTATTTGGAAAGGCAAGGGCGCGTGGGACGCATATCGCGGCAACCTTCACTCACATACTACTTACAGCGACGCCGATTACGACCTCGCTACTATGGTCAAGGAATACTACTCACTGGGCTATGATTTCCTTGCAAACTCCGATCATGCGGTGACCGGTGTTGAATGGAACAAGAAGCCCGCGATACTGCCCTTGTACACCTATCAACACCTGATCGGTAAAAAGAGGGCTGTCCTGACCGATGAGGAATATGCCGCCATCACCTCCGGCACCTACAACAACAGAGGCAGAAAGATGGTCTGCGTAGTCGGCGCGAACGAGCTGAACAACCATTCCCTTTCCAAAAACCACGTCAACGGCTACTTTCTGCCCTCAAATGTCGGCAACGGCTTCGGCGGACTTGAAAATGAATACGGCTATGAAAAGGCGATAAAATTCATCGACAAGCACGGCGGTCTTTCGCACATCAA
>JAFSXA010000076.1 GCA_017450135.1 Clostridia bacterium
CAAATCGATCGGAACGAGATTTATTAAAAAGCAGGTGGATTAAATGACTACTCTTGATATTTTAAAAAAAGCCAAGGCGGCCGAAAAGGAGATGCTCAGGCTCACTACCGAAGACAAAAACAGGGCACTCAGCTCAATGGCACAGGCGCTCGAATCGGAAGCCGAAGCAATCCTTGAGGCAAATACCGGGGACGTCGAAGCCGCAAGGGGACACATCAGCGACGTTATGATCGACCGTCTCTCTTTGGACAAGGGCAGGATCGTCGATATGGCTGACGGACTCCGCGCACTTATCGACCTGCCCGACCCGGTGGGCAAGGTGCTCGAAAGGAACGTACTCCCCAACGGGCTTATTGTTGAAAAAACCTCGGTTGCCATGGGTGTTGTTGCAATCATCTATGAAAGCCGCCCGAACGTCACCTCAGACGCGGCGGGCCTTGCCCTCAAGAGCGGCAACGTATGTGTGCTCAGGAGCGGCAAGGAGGCTTATCTCTCTGCCGCCGCCATAGTGGACGCAATGAGAAAAGGTCTCTCGGACGCCGGTGTTTCGCCTTACGTGATAAACCTTGTAAACGACACATCAAGACAGAGCGCAAATGAGCTGATGACTGCTGACGGTTACATTGATCTCCTGATCCCGAGAGGGGGCCCCGGACTCATAAACGCCTGCGTCAGGAACGCAACCGTTCCCTGTATCCAGACAGGTACGGGCATTTGCCATATCTATGTTGATAAATACGCCGATCTCGACATGGCTCTCAATATTATCGAAAACGCAAAAACAAGCAGACCCTCCGTCTGCAATGCGGAGGAGGTATGCCTTGTAAATGCGGATATAGCCTCCGAATTCCTGCCGATGCTCAAAGATAGGCTGACTGCCGGAGCAAAGCATCCGGTCGAGCTCAGACTTGATGAACGAGCCGCAGAAGTTATCGAAGGCACACCGGCAGGTGAAAATGATTTTGATACGGAGTTCCTCGATTACGTCCTTGCCGTCGGTGTAGTCGACGACGTCGATGAGGCTATCCGCCATATTGCAGAGCATTCCACCCATCACAGCGACGCAATAATCACCGGGAATTCCGATAATGCCGATAAGTTCTGCAGAGAGACGGACAGCGCCGCCGTTTACGTCAACGCGAGCACAAGGTTCACCGACGGCGGTCAATTCGGCCTCGGCTGCGAGATGGGTATTTCAACTCAGAAGCTCCATGCGAGAGGCCCGATGGGACTCAGGGAGCTCACAACCTACAAATATATCGTAAAAGGCAACGGACAGATCAGATAGGAGAAGTGTTATGGCTAAAATTGGATTCATCGGCTGCGGGAATATGGGCGGCTCTCTGGTAAAAGCTGTCGCAGCGGCGGGTTTCGGCAGTGACATCCTGCTCGCCGATTACTCTGCCGTCAGGACGGCGGAGCTGTCCGAATTGACCGGAGCGGCCGTCAGCGACGCCCGTACCGTCGCCGCAGGCTGTGATTATATTTTTATCGGAGTCAAGCCTCAGGCTCTCGGCGTCTGCTTTGACGAGATCAAAGACGACCTCGCCGCAAATCCCGGTGCTGTGCTTATCTCCATGGCAGCTGGAGTCTGCATTGAAGATATCAGAACGTATTCCGGCTGCAAAAGTATAATCAGGATTATGCCGAATCTTCCCGTTGCGATATGCAAGGGGATAGTCCTCGCCTCGGATAGCGGCGTTGACCGGGATAAAAAAGAATTCTTTTCGGAAATTATGAAATGCTGCGGCATTTTCGATTGGATAGATGAAAAGCTCATTGACTCGGCCAGCGCTCTTTCGGGCTGCGGACCTGCGTTCGTATATATGTTTATTGAAGCGCTTGCGGACGGCGCGGTAGCCTGCGGTCTGCCGAGGGATAAGGCTCTGCTCTATGCTGCCGGAACGGTTTCCGGAGCGGCTGAGAATTTCCTGCAGTCAGGCAAGCATCCGGGCAAGCTGAAGGATGAGGTATGCAGCCCCGGCGGTTCCACGATAATGGGCGTCAAAGCGCTTGAGGACGGAGCGTTCAGGGCTGACGTGATGAATGCAGTGATTTCAGCTTATAAAAAGACCCTTGAGCTCGGAGAAAAGAAATAATTTGGTGGATTGATATGGATAATTCTGTTTCGATAATTGTTCCTGTCTACAACTCTGAAAAGCTCCTGTCACGCTCGATCGATTCGGTTCTCTCACAGCCGGGCTCCTCTGAAATCGAGATCATACTTGTAGACGACGGCTCAACCGACGGCTCCGCCGCGATCTGCGACCGCTATGCCGCCGAGAACAATAATATAAAGGTCATCCATCAGGCCAACGGCGGCGTGTCCGCGGCGCGTAACACCGGCATCAAAGCTGCCGCCTCCGATTATTTGCTCTTTCTTGACAGCGACGATTATTATGAGCCCGGCGCATTTGAAAAGCTTTTCGAGGGCGAAGCAGCCGATCTTGTCTGCTTCGATTACTGCGTCAACGGCGACGGTAACGGCGTGCTTGATAAAAAATTTGAGAAATCATTATATCAGAAGTCTGAGTTTGATGATACTCTTTACAGAGTGATGGTTTTTGACACCTCCTTTTATTCAAGCTGCAACAAAATGTTTAAGAGGTCGATCGTTGTTGAAAACGGCGTCGAATTTCCGCCCGGCGTAAAATACGGCGAGGATATGATCTTTGTATATACATATATCAGATATATTTCGTCGTTTAAATTCATTCGCGATTGTCTTTACTGCTATATGCTCGATCAGAGCACTGCCATCTCGTCCCTTAATAAGAGCTACGAGCATTGTTACGAGCAGTTCCTGTGGCTCAGGGATTATTTCGGCACGCTTGAATGTGACAGTGATTTTCTGATCGGTGAGTGTGAGGGTTTGTTCGTATTCAGGACGATACTCGCTCTTGAACAGGCGGGTGAGGAGCTAAGACTGTTCGATTCGATCAAATATATCAAATCGATCCTCAATAACGATGATTTTTTTAACGGGTATAAAAAATATAACTATACCGAGTTCAGAACAAAGCACGATGAGATCATGTACGGTCTTATAAATAAAAAGAGAACGGTACTGCTGGCCCTCTTTTTCAAGTTCAACAAGCTGCGTTCCAAATTACTCAGGTAGTATCGGGAGGTCAGTGTAATGATAAAGCTTCCTAATATCAAATGGTTCATCGGCCTGATGAATTTCAGAGGTGAAGGTAATATCTATTCCGGTTCTGTCGGCTGCGATCCGTATTACGGCGACTTCGGCAAAGACGTTTTCAGGTACAGGGTATGGATAGAGAGGGATGACGACGGCTCATTGGTGCTGAAAGCCGTGAATTACAGGGGTAATAACAGCTATGATGAAACTGACGGTGACGCCATGCAGAAAATGGATTTTGAACCGACACAGGACGGCGTCGATAAAGCGCAGTCCTGGCTGACAGAATGCTCTAATGTATAACGGAGGTTCCGAGATGTCAAAAGCAATAAACAAGCCAACTGCACAATCAGTAAATAACGAGACTCGCGTATCATCAACCGAGCCGACGAACTCAATAAAAAAGAGCAGATATAACCATAAGCTCCATGCCGTCTTCGGCAAGGCTCTGCTGGTGATATCCGTGCTGTATGTTCTTTTGTATTCGTTTATCCCCTCAAATCCCAATTACGGCAACCATGCCTCCACCTGCAGCAACGTGGGCAGGGATCACCGCATACTTTTTGCAATTTGGGGAGTTGTCGTCTGCTCTGCACTGATAGTCAACATTTTATATTTTCTGAAGAAATATGATATCAAAACAAAGTTTCCGCGCGTTATGTGCTGGGTCGGCGCCGTGGGTATGGTCGGATTCGTTGTTTTTGAGAATGATAAATTCCAAAAGTTCAGGCTCGTCCTGACCAAGGAGCAGTATACCGGTAAGGTTACGGATAAGGTACAGAAGTTTGTCGGCAGCTACCCCCGCTTCGACATACTGTTCACCAAAAAGACGATCCACACGACCTTTGCCATAATATTCGGCCTTGCTATCGCATTCGCGATCCTGTTTTGCCTTTTCTATCTCGCGAGAAAGTCTCGCAAATTTAAGCTCGCGACGCTTGTTTTCTTCGGTTATATGCTGCTTACCGCATTATTCCTCGGAATAAAACTCAGCGGTCTTGTTGAGGCCGTTGCGGTCGATGCTGCATTCATTATGATCTACCTGATCAATTACGTTGATAAGTTAAACGATAATACTTTGATAAATCCCGATTTTCTGCCTGTGCAGACAAACAACGAAAATTGACTGTTGAATTGAGTTGAATTTATGAAAGAGATGTTTACACGCTGGACAGACCTTGTGGATGAGAGCTGTCCTTTGCCCGATTATCCCAGGCCTCAGCTCGTCAGAAACGATTGGCAGAACCTGAACGGCAGATATGATTTCGCCGTCAGGAAGATAGGCGAGCCTGCGCCCGAGAACTATGAGAGTGAAATAATCGTGCCTTTCGCTCCGGAATCCTTTCTTTCCGGAGTCGGCAGAACAGTTGAACCCGACGACTGCCTTTGGTACAGAAGATATTTTACTCTTAACGAGAGTTATAAGAATAAACGAATATTGCTGCATTTTGAAGCTGTCGATCACCACGCCGCCGTCTTTATAAACGGCACTCACGTCGGTGAGCATATCGGCGGCTATCTTCCTTTTTCTTTTGATATCACCGAGCTCCTGTTACCCGGTGAGAATGAACTTGTCGTGAGCGTCACTGACCCAACCGACGCCGGAAATCAGGACAGAGGAAAGCAGGTCAGACGCAGCAAGGGCTTCTGGTACACGGCTACGAGCGGAATCTGGCAGACAGTCTGGCTTGAGCCGGTCGGCGACGTCTATATTAAGGATCTTGTTTTCACTCCCGATATTGACTCCTCAAGAATCGGAATTAAAACGGTGTGCGAGGGTAACGCGCTGATCAAGGCGATAATCAAGGACGGCGACGACATCGTCTTTGCCGGAAACATCGAACCGGAATCCGGAGTACTTCTTAAAAACATGAAGCTCTGGAGTCCCGAGGATCCCTTCCTGTACGATATCGCAGTTGCACTCTGTTCGCAGGAAGGAACGATACTCGACGTGGTTACCTCGTATTTCGGTATGCGTAAGTTCAACGTCGGTTATGACGACTCGGCTGTCCCGAGGCTGTTTTTAAACAACCGTCCGTATTTTCAGAACGGTCTGCTCGATCAGGGCTACTGGCCGGACGGCGGCATGACTCCGCCGACGGACGAAGCCATGATTTTCGATATCGAGTCCGCTAAAGAGCTCGGCTTCAATATGCTCAGGAAGCATATCAAAATCGAACCGCGCAGATGGTATTATCACTGCGACAAGCTCGGGATGATAGTCTGGCAGGATATGGTCTGCGGCGCCGATAATATCAATATGCTCCTTGTCGGCCTGCTGCCGAATATGGGGATCTGCAAGGTAAAGGACGATAATTACAAATTGTTCGGCGTCAGCAGCCGGAGGTGCAGAGAGCTCCACGAGAGGTCGGTTTTTGAGACGGTCGACGCCCTGCGCAGCTATCCGTGCATCTCATGCTGGGTCATTTTTAACGAGGGCTGGGGACAGTTTGACGCGGCGAGAATAGCCGATGAAGTCAAGAGTTATGATCCGACAAGGATAGTCGATCATGCGAGCGGCTGGCACGATCAGGGCGGCCCGGAGCTCAAAAGCGTCCACAGATACATCGTGCCCGTGACTATGCCCAAGGCTGACGGAAGGCCCTTCGTTCTCAGCGAATTCGGCGGCTACAGCAGAATAATCGAGAACCATGTCTGGAACAGGAAGAAATCCTTCGGCTATGTCATGTATAAAACAAAGGCGGCGCTGACTGCGGCATATGAGAGACTCTTCTTGAAGCAGATAATACCCAAAATCAGGAAGGGTCTGAGCGCGACCGTGTACACCCAGATAAGCGACGTTGAATTTGAGGTCAACGGTCTTTATACCTACGACCGTGAAATGCTGAAGATTGACGCAGACACGATAAAGCGCATAAATTCACAGATGAAATTGTGAGGTAGATCTATTGGAAAGTGAAAAGAAAAATCTCAGGCTTCTCTTTCTCTACGATATTTTCAACAGGCAGACAGACGAAAACCATATTTATACTGCGGTCGAGCTCTGCGGTCTGCTTGCCGGCTACGGTATATCGTGCGAGAGGAAGGCTCTGTACAGGGATATCGCCTCCCTTAAGGAATACGGCCTGGATATCGTGATAACGGGGAAGCCTAAAAGAGGGTACTATCTCAGAAGCCGGAAGTTCGACACCTCCGAGCTACGCCTGCTGATTGACGCCGTTCAGGCCGCGCGGTTCATCTCCGTAAAAAAGAGCAAGGCTCTTATCTATAAGATAGGCTCCCTTACAAGCGAGTACCGCGAAGAGGCGCTCAGGGAGCAGATATACGTCGACAGCAGCTTCAAGACCGATAACGAGGATATCTTCAAAACGATATCCGTGCTCGACGGCGCGATCAAAAAATGTAAAAAGGTCAACGTAGTCTACGCCAGGCGTGTGATCGACAAATGTAAGCTAAAGCTCGGTGAGAGCAAGCTGTTCACCGTCAATCCTTACGCTCTGATCTGGTCGTCAGATCACTATTACCTGATCTGCAATAACGATAAGTATGATAATCTGATGCACCTTCGGCTCGACAGGATAATGGACGTAACCGAGCTTGATGAAAAGGCGAGGCACTTTTCGGAGGTCTCCGATTACACCGACAAATTCGATACCGCCGATTATTCAAACAAGGTGTTCAATATGTTCTCC
>JAFSXA010000077.1 GCA_017450135.1 Clostridia bacterium
GCAGTCTCAAGGGCGAAAAGCAGCCATGTATTATATGAGTCCACAGCCATGTGAGGGATAAATCTCATGATCGCTACGGACGCGACGGCGCAAAGAGCAGAGATCAGAATACGTTTGATAAATACGAACAGGCTTCTGCAAAGGATGTTCTTTGAGAGATAGTACGCATACTGCACTGTCCTGAATATCATTGCCGCGAGCGTTCCGACCGCGACGCCGACTATACCGAAAAAGTATACGAGCACGGCGGAGAGCACAACGTTAATCCCCGCTTCGGCAAAGGCGCCGTTCCTGGTCTGCTTATAGTGGCCTGCCGCGAGGGTCACGATGTGATACGGTATCCTCAGGCAGTACGTCGCCTGGGCAAGCACAAGAATATAGGCAAACAGCGGCCTTATATAATCCGCGTCGCTGATATTCTTGGTATATACCTTTATAAAGGGCACGATAAGTATCCCCGTGCAGGTGAACATAAACGTTGTGAGCGTATGAGATACAAACTCATACAGGGCGAACTTTTTATTAAGATTCTCATGCTCGCCGTTTGCTATTATATTCCCGAACGCCGCCTCAACGCCGGAGGACAGACTCTCGGTCAGCTTTTCTATGCCGCTGACAACAGCGTAATAGACGGTATAGACCGAGACCTCGGAGATAGAAACCGCGGCGGAGATCTTAGAAAACAAGGTGAGGACAACAACGTCGGTATTCAGATTGACGAAATACGCTATATGATGGCCGAGGCCGTCCCACTTCTGCGAGAGAGCCTTCCTGTCCGGAGGAACGCTCCTGTCGAATTTATACTTACGCCTGACGTATATATTAAGGAAAACCGGTCTGAGTATATAGACAAAGGCTGTCCCGAGCTTTAAAATATGGATATTTGCTCCGAGATAGATGAACACGATAACGAACACGGTGTTGAGGACAACCGTGATCATCTGCAATATCGATGAGATGTATCTCCTTTGATCCGCCTGGACAAAGATGGTGTAGGTCATGCCGAAATAGTACTGGGCAAAGGTGCTCAGGCCTATTATTATGACAAGGGAGGACGTGTACAAAAAGTTGAACTCCCTGTTCACAAGGAACGGATACAGAGCCGCCAGAACCACCATATAGCCTGCAAAGATATAGGCTATTTTACGGAAAAAGCTCTCCGTAGCGTTGATGACGCCGCTGATCTGCCTGTTATCGGCTGAGGCTATCGGCTTGTACAGAGCTGCCCTGACTACTCCGCCGACGCCGGCCTCCACAAGCACGATGTAGCTCAGGAACTGGGTGATGGATGAGGTTAGGCCGTTGACGTCGGAGCCGTAGGTCACGATTATCAGCCTCGGCACGATAAAGCCGCAGATTATACTGATGAGCTGAAGCAGCAATGAGGCCGCCGTATTTATCATAGCTCTTTTTCCCCGCACTGCTTCACCCTCTTTACAAATCGATCTTAATTATTATCGGTACAATTACTTTGAAATATTAAACAAAGCCTTGGCGTTTTCGCACGCCGCGTCGATTATATGTTGAGCATCTGTCCCTCTGATCTCTGCAATTTTTTCCGCCGTGTAAGCTATAAGATCGGATGAACACCGTTTGCCACGGAACGGGACCGGCGACATATAAGGACAGTCGGTCTCAAGCAGAAGCCTGTCCTCGGGCAGCACAGCCGCCACCTCGACCGGCCTTCTCGCATTCCTGAAGGTCACGGAGCCGCCTATACCGATATACATACCGAGCTTCATGATCTCCTCAGCCATCTCAACACTGCCGGAATAGCAGTGCATAACGCCGCCCGGTCTGTATTTTTTCAGTATGTCGAGGGTATCCGCATGGGCCTCCCTGTCATGAACAATGACCGGGATACCCTTCTCCGCCGCAAAACGCACCTGAGCCTCAAACAGCTCCCTCTGCCTCCCGGCGGACTCGGCGCCGTAATGGTAGTCAAGCCCTATTTCACCGACCGCAACGCATTTTTCATGCTCGGTCAGCGCTTCGGTAAGTCTCAGATCCTCCGGCCTGTAACCGTCCACCTCCTGCGGGTGGATGCCGGCGGCAAAGTATACAAAATCATATTTTTCACTTAGATCACGGCTGAACAACGATGATCCGGCGTCGCATCCGCAGTTAATGATACCGGAAACACCGTTCTCATGCAGAGACGAGAGCAGCTCGTCCCTGTCGGTATCAAACCTCTCGTCGTCATAGTGGGCATGAGTATCAAAAATATTACAATAGCTCATCTTATTCCTGCGCCGTTCGGCATATCGTCAACAAATACCACCCTGACGTCGTCTTCCGCGCAGTCGGCCGCAAGGATCATGCCGCAGCTCTCTACGCCGCAGAGAGTGGCAGGCTTCAGGTTGGACACAACGATGACCTTTCTGCCGATCAGATCCTCCGGGGCGTACCATTTTGCAATACCGCTCGCAACGGTGCGCGGAACGCCGCTGCCGTCGTCAAGAGTAAGCTTGAGCAGCTTTTTTGCCTTTTTGACCTTTTCGCAGTCCTTAATCTCGGCGACCTTGAGCTTGATCTTTGAAAAATCCTCGATACCGATCTGAACGCCCTCGATCTTTTCCTTGTCCTGCTCAACCTCTTTTTCGGCGGACTGCATACGCTCGTCTATCCTCTTGAACATCTCCTCGGGGTCTATCCTGCCGAAAAGGGGCACTGCCTTTCCGACAACGGAGCCAATCTTAAGGTTGCCAAAGGAGAGTATGGTATCGTAACCGGTGACGTCGGTGTTGAGCTGATCGAAAACAGACTTGGCGGTATCGGGCATGAACGGCTGCAAAAGTACGCCCAGGAAGCGGATGCTCTCCAAAAGGTTGTACAGCACAGTTCCGAGCCTTCCTCTGCCCTCTTCGCTCTTTGCAAGCACCCAGGGAGTCGTCTCATCGATGTATTTATTGCAGCGCTTAGCAAGGGCGAATATCGCCTCAAGGGCATCGCTGATACGGTAATCCGCAAGCAGCTCGTCGACTTTTTTGACCGTATCGACGGCAAGGGTCTTCAACTCGGCGTCCAGCGGCTCATCCGCTCTGGGAGACATGATCCCGCCATCGAAATACTTGTTGGTCATGGCGACCGTACGGTTGACAAGATTTCCGAGGGTGTTTGCGAGGTCGGAATTGTATCTCTCAATCATATTTTCATAGGTGATCGAGCCGTCCGAGGTGTAGGGCATCTCAGCCAGCAGGTAATATCTGACGGCGTCGACGCCGAAAAGCTCGACAAGGTCGTCGGCGTAGATCACGTTGCCGCGGGATTTTGACATCTTATCCGTACCGAAAAGCAGCCACTGGTGGCCGAAAACCTTTTTGGGCAGCGGCTCGCCGAGCGCCATGAGCATGATCGGCCAGTAGATGGTGTGGAATCTCATGATATCCTTGCCCACAACGTGGACGTCCGCAGGCCAGTATTTTTTATAGGTCTCCGACGGGCCGTCGGGATCGTAGCCAATTCCCGTGGCGTAATTTGAGAGCGCGTCGATCCAGACGTAGATAACGTGCTTGGGGTCAAAATCAACGGGAATGCCCCATTTGAACGACGTCCTCGAAACGCAGAGATCCTGCAGGCCGGGCTTGATAAAGTTATTTATCATTTCTTTTTTGCGGCTCTCGGGGCAGATAAATCCGCTGTTGCTCTCGATATACTCCTCAAGCTGCTTCTGATACTTAGAGATTCTGAAGAAATATGCCTCCTCCCTGGCGGGCTTAACTTCCCTGCCGCAATCGGGGCATTTACCGTCAACAAGCTGGGATTCAGTCCAAAAGGACTCGCAGGGCGTGCAATACATACCCTCGTACTCGCTCTTATAAATATCGCCCTGATCGTAGAGCTTTTTAAATATCTTCTGAACGCACCTTTCATGCGACTTATCGGTGGTTCTGATGAAGTTATCATAGGTGATTTTCAAAAGATCGCAGATATTCCTGATCTCACCGGCGACCTTGTCAACGTGCTGCTGCGGTGTGACGCCGGAGGCCTTGGCGATCTCCTCTATCTTCTGACCGTGCTCATCGGTTCCGGTCTGAAAAAAAACGTCGTAGCCTTGGAGCCTCTTATATCTTGCGATCGCATCTGACATAACGATCTCATAGCTGTTGCCTATATGGGGCTTGCGGGAGGTATAGGCTATTGCGGTGGTTATATAAAATTTTTCTTTTTCCAAAAGAATCCCTCCTAAGGTATTTACTGAAACATTATACCATTTCTGTAAGAATTATCAAGGGCTAAAATGATAAATATGATATAAAACCCCTGAAACGCAAAAAAGAACCGACACGGATATCGCATCGGTTCCTGATGTTTGATTTGTTTTGCCGCTTAGCAGCCGGCTAAAACCAAGTTAACTAATACTTTGGACTCAAACCTTTCAATATGAATTATTGAATAAAAACTAAACTAAAATTTGGGACTCAAACCTTTCGTTGATTTATAGTTTTGAGTTTAAACTAACTGAATCTTAGGACTCAAGCCTTTCATTGTTTTATAGTTTTGAGTTTAAAATTAACTAAGTCTTAGGACTCAAACCTTTCATAGTTTTATAGTTTTGAGCTTCAAACTGAATATTTCTTTGGACTCACACCTTAAATATTTTATTTCGTGATGGTTTAAAATCTGCATTTATTTCAATGAGGATTTTAACTGAACATCGCAACTCACTCTTTCAAATTTGATAGGGTAAAGTCAATTTAAATGATGTACATGGGAATCACTTTCTTTAATTTATGATATCCGGTAAAAACTTAGTTTAAATGGTTTCGATTTACAATCGGCCTGCTATGTGATGTGGGCGTTCCCACTATGCACCGCTCCCGATTTTCGCCGAGCTTTATATCGGATTAAGATCCGTCGTCTTTGGCTTTTTCGTGCCTTCTTATTTCTCTGCTCAGGCTTCAGCCGAGGCGGCCGTATTCAATTGTGCTTTTTCTCCATTCATTGGACTCGCCTCCCTTTTCTTAATGATTGAACCTTTCTCGGTTTTTGGTGTTTTCCCTTGGTTCGCTTATATAATAGCACCTGTTTTGTCGTTTGTCAATAGTTTTTTTCAATTTTTTTGAAAAATTTTATAAAATTTCATCAATTTTCCATTATCGCAGTATTAACGGTATTAATACTCTCCCCTGCCGTCCGATTTATGTATCAATTAAGGTGCAACAAAATTTCAAATTCTCTTGACTAACTCGGTATCAGAGGTTAAAATATATACAGTACCTTCAACGGAGTGATATTATGTCAGACGAATACAACCCCGATATTGTCAGCGTCGTGGACGACGACGGCGTAGAGCACACATTTGAGGAGCTCGACCGCATAGAGACAGACGAAGCGAGATACGTAGCGCTCATACCGGTGTATGATAATTCCGAGGATATCATCGACGACGACGGCGAGATCATCTGCCTGAGAGTCGAGGAGGAGGATGGAGAGACCTACCTCTGCCCCATTGAAAACGACGGGGAATTCGATTCCGTCAGAAAAATTTTTGAGGATCGTCTGAACGATCTTTTTGAGGAAGAATAAATAAGTACCCTGCCTTGTGCGATAACTTACAGTCTTTATTAACCCAACACACTTTTAATTGGGAGTCTTTCTCCCGACACGGATTGCAGACCTCCCGGTTTCCGGACGAAGGGAGCGTGAACTGCCGGGGAGACACCCACCTGCTTTAACCGCAGGTTATTAACGACTGTATCCGGCTTGGCGGGGCACTTGATGTAAAGGTGATTTTAATGATCAGGATCGTTAAATCGCAGCTGCTCGACATAGTGCCGCTTGAGCTCGGGTTTATCTATGCTGAAAAGGCCAAGCTCAACAACGGCCAGGATACCGTCGCTTTTTATGTGTACGACCAGGACGGTGACAGGACGCTGCCGGTAAAAATAAAAATGTATCTTGAGGCCAAATACGGCTATCAGTACAGGGAAATTGCCAAAAAGCTCGGCAATTACATAGCCTGCGACTCCGTGATACTCAAAAGCGGAGGCGTTGCCACGCTGTTTGACGACGGAAGCATGAACATCTTCGATTCCGACGGTACAATAGCCATGCAGGAAAAGCTCGTCTACCAGGGCTGCCCCATAAGGAGCATTGCGCTCGACGGCAACTGCTTCTGGTGCGCCGTGCCGGACAGAAACTCCATAGTAAAGTTTTCCCCCATAGAAAAAAGAGTTCTGCTGCGTATAGGCGGCGGAGCCTCGGTGGCGTTCAGGCGGCCGGTCTCCGTATTTAAAAACGATAATCTGCTCTTTGTCTGCAACGAGTATAACAACACCGTCCGGACGATCAATCTCAAGGACTATTCCGTAAAGGATTATCTGAAATTCAAGGAGCCGGTCAAAAAATACTTCAAGGTCGGTTTTTTTGAGTACGTTGTGCTCGACTCGGGCGTATACTGTCTTGAGGACAAGGATAAGTAAATACAGAAGGATTATGAAACGGGGCTGCTTTGATACGACAGCCCCGTTTTTCACAATTTTCCGTGTTATACATATTATTCATTTTTTTCAAATCATTGCATACCGTAAATTTTCCGCCGCTGTTATTTACAGAACGGCTGAGGGAATAATACTTCGGGTGATGTTATGTGAAAAAGGCTCGGGAGCTTCTGATCGTCTTCGGACTCGGCGGAATGATCTACGGATTGCTGGAGGTAGTATTCAGAGGGTATACACACTGGACCATGCTCCTGACCGGCGGTTTTGTATTCATACTTCTGTATTTTATGAATATAAGCCTGAAAAGCAAGAGTCTGCTGCTTCGCTGCTTTATCGCCTGCCTGATGATAACCTCCGTTGAATTCTGCGTCGGCTGTATAGTAAATATCGCTCTCGCCATGAACGTGTGGGATTACTCCGGTCTTCGCTTCAATCTGCTCGGCCAGATCTGCCCGGTATTCTCCGCGCTGTGGTTCCTGCTGAGCATTCCGGCCTCCCTGCTCTCAAGGTCGCTTGAACAGAGGCTCAGGGCGTAAGCCCCGACTGTCCGGTCAGGATCCCGAACTCCGCAGACGCAGCCGGATCGGTCAGGCCCGAATAGGAGAAAAAGGCTGTTCCGCTGTAATTCTCACGTTCCTCGGCATATTGCAACTGCCGGGCTATGATACCTCCGCCCGCCCTCCACTCCTCGTCGCTGTTGTTGACCTTGTAGGCGGCGATACCGCAGATAAGCCTGACTTTTCCGCCCCGGGCAAGCCTGTCCCACTCGTCGCAGGCATCATCAAAGGTGAGGGCTTTATCGTCAAAGCCGAAATATATCTGAGGAATAATCCAATCCGCAAAACCGGATTCCGAGCACCAGCGGCCGACGTCGGCATACTGCTCGTTATAATTGTTTTTGACGTTGCCGGCAGGACTGACGGAAAAGATACAATTTTCATCCTCGCTTTTCACAGCGGAATACATAGCCGACACAAAGGAGGATATAATATTGAGCCTCCACGTTTTCAGCGGAAGCGTTCCTCCGCCGTCCCTGTACTCCTTATAGAAAACGGCATCCGTCGAACTGTCGGTTGAGGGGTAAAAATAATCGTCGATATGTATCCCGTCGACGCCGTACCTGCGTATGATCTCCCTGACGCCGTCTATAACGAGCCTCTGCACATCTGTGGAGGCGGGACAATAATACAGGCCGCCGTTGACCTTGACCACGTTCGCGCTCTTTGACCGGTCTGAGCTGTTCATCCATTTCAGCGCGGGATTGTCCTTCGACAAAGCGTTCACGTCGTCCTTAAAGGCTATCCTGAACGGATTTATCCATGCGTGTACGGAGATACCGCTTGCGCGGCCTCGTTCAACAAGTATCTCCAGCGGATCGTAGCCGGGATTCTTTCCCTGTTCGCCTGTTACATACGCCGACCACGGATAGATATGCGAATCGTAAAGAGCGTCGCCGCAGGGCCGCACCTGAACAAAGACGGTGTTTATCCCGTATTTAAGGCAATTATCAAACATTTTATCCGCCTTTTCGGCAAAAGCTTTTTCACTTCCGCCGTTTTCACCTGCCATGGACAGCTCGTTATAGTATATCCAAACAGCCGAAACACGGCTGTCTTCATTAGATTTTCCCTCCTGCCGGGCGTCAGCACAGCCGCACAGCAGAGCAAGAACAGTCAACAAAAAAATCAATCGTTTCATAAATAACCTCTCGGGAGATAATCATGGATCACTTACATATTCTGACCGCATATTTAATATTTATTGCCGTGGTATCCGTTTCAGTAACGATATATGATAAGCTCGCGGCAAAAAAATCAAGACAGAGAGTTTCCGAAAACACTCTGATGGCACTGGGCCTCATGGGCGGCGCGGCCCCCATGCTCATAACCATGCTCATTATCAGGCACAAGACGAGGCATCTCAAATTCATGCTCGGCCTCCCTGCTGAAATAATTTTGCAGCTCGCGGTTGTATGGGCCGTTTTTTTCAGGTAGAAACGAAAAGACTGCCGCATTTAAAGAATACAGGTTCAGGCGGGGCTTTGCCTCAGCCTGATTTTTCTTTGTCATCTTCCGAATGCAACAGTCTTGATTATTATTTTATGCGTCCGTCTGCTGTCCCGGGACAGGCAGCCGGGACTTATATCCCTTTCAAGGCGCCGGTGGGACAGGCTTCAACGCATCTGCGGCAGGTCCTGCAGAAGTCAAGCACGGATGAGTCATTGAATTCCGGTCTGATCACCGTAGTGAAGCCCCTGCCGACAAGGCCGAGGATACCCTTGCCTGCCTCCTTCTCGCAAACTCTGACACAGAGATTGCACAGCACGCATTTTTCCTGATTGCGTTCTATCGTGACGAGCTTTCTTTCCGGCTCGCAGC
>JAFSXA010000078.1 GCA_017450135.1 Clostridia bacterium
CACCGAGGCTAACTTCACTTATCCCGGCACTACCCTCACTGCCCTTGTTAATCCTCAGGGCCTTGCAATAAAGACCACTGCGGATCAGCCCCTCAGCGGTACAGGCGGCGGCAAGTTTATTGCAGTCAGCGTTGAAGCTACTGTCAGCGGCAAATGGACTCAGCAGATCGATTACTCATATTAATTAAGCATAAAACAAAAAGCGTCGGAGAAATCCGGCGCTTTTTATTCGTTCATCACGGATTTCCGTGCAAACAGGAATTTGAAATCCCCGAAATCATAGGCATCCTCCAGTGATTATAGGGCTTTAATGAAATCCTCTGAAACCGTTGAAAACAAAGGATTTTCCGCGATCTGCTCACCGAATTCCTTTATTAAATGTTACACCGTTTCAAAATCGCCCGGCTGCCTCATAAGGGCAAAAACAAGGGCAAGAAAAAATCATAACAGGATATAACAAGGTGTGGCAATCGGGAAGCTGTGACATATGTGCGAATAGATCAACAACGACATTATACAGGAGGATTTCGCAATGGAAAAGACCATTTATGACGAAAGCAACGGTTTATGGTACGAACTGCGGGGTGACTATTACATCCCCTGTCTGACAGTACCAGCCGAAGAAGAGCGGCCCATCGGGATTTGGGGACAACGGCACCTGCAGTACATCAAGGCCGAGCGCAAAGCACTGTACACAGAGCTGCTGATCACCGGCAGGCTTAATACTTATCTTGCCGACATCAACGAACAGGCAACGGAGCGAATGCTCCTGCTGACGGAGCAGATGGCGGAGCGTGAAGGCGTCACTGAACAGCTCAAAGCGCAGGATCAAATGTTGTGGGTGCAGCGAATGAACAACATCCGGTACAGGGCAATGGAGATCGTAAATCACGACCTGATCTATGCATAAGATAACGGGCGGCGGGGAGCGATCCCCGCCGCTGTTGTTGAATATAGATCATCATTTTTCTGTCAAAGCATTCCTCTTTTTCACCTTAGAAATGCCTATCCCGCCGTTTCATCACAAAAATGATTGGTACTATTGAAGTGCTTGGTCATTTTCCCATCCAAACAAGTGATGATGCCGATATCAAAGTGGCCTTAGTTAAATTCCTGTGGGCTAAGATACCTGTTCGGACTTGTTGCAAGACCGTTTTGATATTTGACCGTAATATAAAGCGGTTTGCCGTTTTGAGTCAAGGTAATATAGCATACATCATCGACAAACAAATCTGTAATGTCTAACTCATGCCTGAAATAATTATCTGCTATTTGATTGTAGTAATATAGAATCGCTTTTTCATCCTCATAGACAACATTTGGAGCATAAATTTCTTCCAAAAGTTCTTCATCTGTTACCGGTATTTCGTTGCCTTCCTGGTCAAATTTCACGCCGCCACCTGATTCGGAGTACAGATTCCCTTCAGAATCTTTGTAAGAAAGCGTGTATTCTCCACTTCCGTTGAATTCAATAACAGCCGAGGTTTTATCTCCGTCAATCCAAAGCTGAATCTGACGCTGAATACCTCCGACATTTGCTGCGTAACATACAGCAGAAGTTCCGAGTAAAACACATAAGCAAGCGGCAACAGAAACCCATCGTTTCCAACGATGCGGTTTAAACTGTTTTTTCGTAGCCTGATAGGAATCTGCTTCTTTCAAATATTCGGAGCGGATGTCTGTTATCCCATTATACAGGTCTTCCTTTTTCATATTGCAACCCCTTTCTTTACAAGAAAAGATTTCAGATTGTTTCGTAGACGCATCATCTTCTGCGCCATCTGGTTTTCAGTGAAGCCGAATTCTTTTGCCAAGGTTTTCACGGCATCACCATAGTAATACCGTTTTACAAACAGGACGCGGCTTTCCTGCGAAAGACCGCTCAGCCACTCATTTATCATATCCGAGGTGTGCTGCCTTTCGAGTTCCTGTTCCACATCAAATTCGGATGGTATGCAGTCGCCCAGCTCATCAAGCATTACTTCCATACCGCTGTATCTCTTTTTCGCATGATTCGCTCTGTATCGGCTTAGAGATATATCTCTAATGAGCTTTCCAAAAAACGCCTTTAGAGAATCCGGTATGACCGGAGGAATCCTATTCCATGCGGTATGCCAGGTATCATTAACGCACTCTTCAGCATCTTCCGGAACAGTCAGTATGTTTTTCGCAATGTGCAAACAGAACGCGCCGTATTTATGCTGTGATGCGTCTATCGCTTTTTCGCTGCGTTGAAGATATAGCTCGATGATTTTCTGATCTTCCACACTCGCCCTCCTTCCTTGTGTAATAAAGGCCTTCACCTATATAGCCGCAAAACAATCTGAAATATTGGGTTGCTTATTTGGAACACAGGGGACGGTTCCTCGTGTTCTTTTTACGGAACACAAGGAACCGTCCCCTATGTTCCGATGTCTTTTGTCATATAGGTTTTAAATGCTAATTGCAAATGGTCTTGCGCCTTTATCAACCGTCTGAAGCGTCGGAGAAATCCGGCGCTTTTTATTCTCCCTTTTCGGTGTTGACGGGAAACGGCTTTAGGACTCCGTTCTTCTGAATATTTCAACGCTGCTGCCGTCATCAGGGTTTATCAGGGTGTACTCCTTAAGAATATCCTCGGGGAAATAATCGTCGCTGTAATAGTATCTGCTGTCAAGAATGTACCAGTCCGTCTTTTTCTGCCCGCCGTACTGGTCGGGAACGTCATAAAGCTCCTTCACCTTTGAGCAGTGGGGCAGCAGGGTCGTCGTTGCGGAAACGGAATCGCCCTCTTTGTAGTACTCTTCAAAAAAGTCGTCTATCGTATCCTGCATCGCGGTGTAGCCCGCACGACCCTTGAGGTAGCCGTAGCCGTAATTATAAACCTTGGGCGCAGTCAGCGCGGCTGAAAAAACGAAGCACAGAGTCAGCGCGACCGAGACGAAAAATCTTCTCTTTTCGGCGGACATCGAAAGAACCGCCGCCATGCAGGCGAATACTATCATCGCCGCCGGGCCGTAGGTGTACTGATAATACGCGTTGTACTGATAGATCCAGTCGGGCATAAGATTTATAACCAGCATCGGCACCAGCAGGAACAGCACGCTGTTTTTCTTAGACAGGAAGGGCGCAAAAAGCACCGGCAGGAGCAGCCATATCACAAACTGCAGCTTGCTCTGGGAAAAGAGGCTCAACGCGCTCTGCGCCTTGGCAGGCTCCGACGCATCAAAGCCGAACACCTTGACGATGAAATATCCCGCGTCGGTGATGCAGGTCTTTATGACGCTCAAAAGTCCGGCGTCCTTTTGCGGATAATACGCGCCGAGCCTCGACGACATAACGGTGCCGCCGAAACGGACTATCATGTGCGTTGCAAAAACAAAGTATCCGCACGAAAGCAGAAGCAGAACCGCGCCGGACGTTTTCTTTTTCGTCGCAAAAATAATGTAGAGCGCGAGGGCTATCATATATATCGCCGCGTCCTCCTTATCGCCGAGAGTCAGCAGGGCAAAGATGAACATCGGGACGTACTTTCCGCTCAGGAAAAAATATACCGTGTAGAGTATCAGCACGGGCAGAAAGCTGTTTTCATGTATATCGACAAAGGACGAGGCCGCCATAGTCGGGAAGAAAAGATACATGAGCGAAAATGCAAACGAAGTCAGCGGCGAAGCGCCGAGTTTGCCTGCTATACGGTAAACCGGGAATGCGCCGAGAGCGACGAGCACCGCGTGAGCGGCGAAGAGATACAGCGGCGAGCCGAAAAGCATATAACCGGGCAGCAGCAGGTACCAGGTCGGCGAAAAATGCACCGCAAAATGGGACAGCTCCGCTCCCCTCTCACAGGTGGTCAGCGGCAGACCGGTCGCCTTCATCCTCTCAAACATCTGCGCAAAAATGCCGAAATCAAACGTAAAGGAGCCGAAGGAAAGATAGTGGGAATAGCTCACGACGGTGAGCGCTGCGGCGAAGATCGCGGCGCAGACCGCAGTAAAAACATACATCGTTCTGCGCGAGGAAAAAAAACCAAGCCCGGAAATTTTAGCAAGCCTGAGCTTGTCCCCGTCTGAAAGATATTTCAAAATTATGATAAGCAGAACGGCGACGCCTATCATAAACGCAACGTCAGTCTGTCTGCTTTTTTCATAATTCCTCGTTTCATATATCACTGCGACGGAAACCGAAAAGAACACGGACGTCAACAGCAGATTGAAGCTGACCGCCGCCCTGCTTTTGAGAATCATACCCACGCAGAATACCGCCGCGGAAAACGCGACAAAAGCAAAGATGAACGCCGGCAGATTCACGTTGTTCACAAAGGCTATATCAAAAAACGACGCGGCGCCCTGAATTCCGGTCATCACGTTGTGTTCCGCGCGGAGCACCGCAAGAGCGGACGAAAAAAAGAAGCCGGATGCCAGCGCGGCTATGAGCGACGTAATATCGAGCCCGCCGGGTCTGAAGCGTTCGAGCATGGAATTGATCGCAGCGTCAATATTTTTAACTCTTTTCATTTCAACATAACCTCTTATCGGTTTGTAATAATACTATAATATCACAATATTCGGCAAAAAGCAATTTGCAAAAAAATGCGGATCCGGTCTTCCGCAATCAAAAAATTTTGCAATTTCCACTTGATATAATAGCTGAAATATATTATAATATTAGGAGCATGAGCATTATTTTAGTCATATGGTGCGTTGGTCCTGTGCGACGAAGTGCCGCGAACCATGTCAGGCGGGGAACCGAGCAGCATTAAGCGGTTAACATCGTGCGATACAGTCCGGCCTGCGTACCATATGACTAAGATAATGCTTTTTGAATAAAAGGCGAGGTGAAAAAATGTATCGCGTTCTTTACAGAAAGTGGCGGCCGCAGACCTTTAACGACGTTGCAGGGCAGAAGCACGTAACGACTACCCTTGCCAACGAAGTCGCTGAGGGCAGGGTCTCCCACGCCTATCTTTTCACAGGCTCGCGCGGTACCGGCAAAACCACCTGCGCCAAGATACTTGCCAAGGCGGTCAACTGTCTGCACCCGGTCAACGGCAATCCGTGCAACGAGTGCGAGATCTGCCGAGGTATCGACGACGGCTCCATCCTCGACGTTATCGAGATCGACGCCGCCAGCAACAACGGCGTTGACAACATCAGAGATCTCCGCGAGGAGGCTAATTTTACGCCGGTAAATGCAAGATACCGCGTGTACATCATCGACGAGGTGCATATGCTCTCCACCGGCGCGTTCAACGCGTTGCTTAAAACGCTTGAGGAGCCGCCCGAGCACGTCAAATTCATCCTTGCCACCACCGAGGTTCACAAGCTGCCTGCCACCATACTTTCACGGTGCCAGCGTTTTGATTTTCACAGAATATCCACCGAGGATATGACCGCCAGGCTTCAATATATTTCCGGCGAAGAGGGCATCGAGCTTGACGACGACGCGGCAGTCCTCATCTCGAGGATCTCGGACGGAGCCCTGCGCGACGCGCTCTCTCTGCTCGACCGCTGTTCGGGCATAAGCAATCACGTCACCGCATCGGGAGTCAGCGACGCCGCAGGCCTTGCCGGAAAAGAATACGTTTTCTCGCTTACCGAATGTATTGCAAACAGGGACGCGTCCGGCGCGCTGACCATCATAGACAAGCTGCACAGCGAATCCTGCGACATGGAAAGGCTGTGCGAGGAGCTTGTAGATTATTTCAGAAATCTGATGATAATTAAAACCGTCAAGGCGCCGCAGGATATCATCCTCTGTACTCCCTCCGAGTTACAAAGATACCGTGACCGCGCGGAAAAGAATACCCTTTCCGGGATTCTTGAAAATCTCTCCGTTTTAGACAAGACTGCGGCGGAGCTCAGGCTCTCGACCAACAAGCGTGTCACAATGGAAATGGCGGTCATCAAGCTCACCGTGCGGGAAAATGCGGCTGATATTGAATCCCGGATAGAAAGACTGGAAAACCGTTTTGATTCGGGGCAGGTAAATCCCGCCGTCCGCGGAACCGAAGCAAAGAGCGGCAAAGAGGAAGCCTCTGCTCCGCCTGAAAAAACCGAGGATAAAAAGCCCGACGAACCGATCGGCAACGAATCGGGAATAAAAAAAGATGAGGATCGCTCCGAAAAGACCGAGCCCGACGTTCTTTTCAACGCCTGGCCGGAGGTTTTGGAAGCTCTCAATATTTCCGACAAGCCCCTGACGGGTATTCTGAGCAATTCATCCGCCTACGTCAGAAACGATTTGATCCTGATAAACTGCGACAACCCTGTTTTTTCGCAGTTCATCCGCCAGCCGACCCACGCCTCCGCAATAATCAAGGCCGTGTATGATATCACCGGAAGAAAATTCAGACTCGGCGTGTACAAAACCTCGCTTAAAAGCACAGAAAAAAAGGATCCCCTTGCGGAGCTCCTCGGCAAAATAAATAATTCCTGATTTGGTGATCACATGAGTGAAAATAATCTGCCGCTCATCAGCGTAATCATTCCCTCATATAATGAGGAAAAAAGAATTGCCCGCTGTCTTGATTCCGTTCTCGCGCAGACTTACAATAATATTGAAATAATCTGCGTCGACGACAACAGCGAGGATTCGACCTTTAAAATAATCTGTGATTATGCTGAAAAAAATCCCAACATCAAGGCTCTGAAAAATCCGTCGAAAGGCGTTTCCTCCGCAAGGAATTACGGCATGGAAAACGCACGCGGAAAGTATCTCGGCTTTGTAGATTCCGATGATTTTATTCAGCCGCAGATGTATGAATTCCTCCTGCGCGCCGCAGAGG
Source organism: Clostridia bacterium (assembly GCA_017450135.1). Classification (GTDB taxonomy): domain Bacteria; phylum Bacillota; class Clostridia; order Oscillospirales; family Acutalibacteraceae; genus CAG-488. The sequence continues at coordinate 6,764 of JAFSXA010000078.1, forward strand.
AAAACGGGCTCGACATGGCGGTTTGCCGCTATGAAAAGACAGAGAGCTTTATCAAAAAGGATTTCGATTACAACTGCCGCGAATGCTTATGCGATGAATTTATAAGCATGACGGACGACAGCTTCGTGCTTGAAAACGAGCTTACCGTTTCCTCCGTCTGCACCAAGCTGATTTCAAAAGAATACTTCTTCTCATGCGGTAGGTTTGATTCTTACCGTATCGGCGAGGATACGGTCGTCAATTCAAAGCTGTGGACCGAGAGCCGGCGGATAAGGCTCGTCGACCTTCCCCTTTACTGCTACTTTACAAATACGGACAGCGTCAGCTACACCGACGCGTGGAGCGAAAAATGGTACGACCTGATAGTGACGAGGTTTATCTCATACGATAACTTCAAAAACTACGTTTCGGATATTCCCTCCTCATTTTATCTTGAAAGAGGTATGAAGCTCATCCTCTCATACAGACTGAGCATTAAGGGAACGGAAAACGAGGTCAGATTCAAAGGAAAAATCAAGTCGCTGTTTAAAAAGTATTATAAGAGCTTTTTAAAAAACAAAAATATTTCTGCGTTAAACAAGCTCGCGGTCACCCTCTTTTTTTACTTTCCTTTTATATACAGGCTTTACAGAAAAAAACTTGACAATACAATATAAAAACAGAAAGGAAATTAAATTATGAAAGCAAGGATCCCCGGCGGCCAGAGTCAGGCCGACATGATGAAAAAAATCCAGCAGATGCAGGAGGATATGGCAAATATCCAAAATGAGATAGAGGAGACAGAATATAAAGCCTCTGTCGGCGGCGGAGCGGTCGAGGTGACCGTCAACGGCGCACATGAAATTCTTTCGATCAAGATGCAGCCCGACGTGGTCGATCCCGAAGATATCGATATGCTTGAGGATCTTCTGATTTCCGCAATTAACGAGAGTATCAAAAAGGCAAACGACGCCATGGAACAGGGCATGGAAAAGGCCAAGGGCGGACTCTCAATCCCGGGTCTGTTTTAAAGATGGCGAGGGACGTTGCTCCGCTCGAGGAGCTCATAGAACAGTTTGAAAGACTGCCCGGCATAGGACACAAAAGCGCGCAGAAGCTCGCCTTTTATGTTCTGAATATGCCCGAGGACAAGCTGAAAAAATTTGCCGATACCCTGCTGAATTCTCAAAAGCTTATTCACCGCTGTTCAGTCTGCTGTGACCTCACGGACAGGGAAATCTGCTCTGTATGCTCCGACACAAAGCGCGATCCGTCACTGATCTGTGTGGTCGAGAATCCAAAGGACGTCACCGCTATAGAGCGCACTCATGAGTACCGCGGAACATATCACGTGCTTCACGGCGCAATTTCACCGATGAACGGCATAGGACCCGATAATATTACTATCAAAGAGCTTTTAAAAAGGCTAGGTGATAAGAACGTCAGCGAAATAATCATGGCTACAAATCCGACTGTTGAGGGCGAAGCCACGGCTATGTATATTTCACGGCTCATTAAGCCGTTCAATATCAAGGTCTCGCGGCTTGCATACGGCGTCCCGGTCGGCGCCGACCTTGAATATGCCGACGAGGTAACCCTTGCAAAGGCTATTGAGGGCAGGCAGACGATGTGATTTTCCACCGTCTTTTAAACATTTTTTCCACCGTCTTAAACATTTTAACACCGACACAAATTTAACAATAATTTTCCAAATTTTTTTAACACATCTTCAACATCAAAAATTGGCTTGAAACCCTTTAATATCAACGAATTCCCGAATTTTCCATATCTTTAACACCCCCTACTACTACTACTATAATATTAATATCATCTGTATACGAAAAAGGAGGATTTTTAAATGAAATTCATCTGTGAAACATCCGTGCTTTCCGAGGCTTGTCAAAACGTTCAGAGAGCTGTTTCCGCCAAGTCTTCCATTCCTGCGGCCGAAGGTATTTTTATCAAGGCCGTCAATAATGAGCTGAAAATCACGGGCTACGATCTTGAAATCGGCATAAATACCTCCGTATATGCCAACGTTCAGGAAGAAGGTTCAATTGTTCTCAATGCCAAGATCCTGTGCGAGATCCTCCGCCGCATACCGAATCAGACGCTGATAATAGAATCGGACGAAAGGAACCTTGCTGTCATAACAAGCGGCGACGTTAAATATGAGATCATGGGTATATCCGCCGAGGATTATCCTGAGCTGCCCTCAGTGCAGGGCGGATTTTCGATCGAGCTGGACAGAAAGCTGCTCGGAGATATGGTAAAAAGGACGATATTCGCCGTCGCCGTTTCCGATACAAAGGTTGTATATACGGGCATCAAATTTGAGCTATCCGACGGCGAGCTCAGGCTGATATCCGTCGACGGCTTCAGAATGGCGATAAGGATAGAAAAAATAGATTATCACGGTGAGGATATCTCCTTTATCGTGCCTGCAAAGACGATGAACGAGGTTGTCAAGCTCTCACTCGCCGAGGATGACGAGGACGGAACTGTCATTCTCGGTCTGGGCAAAAGACATATTATTTTTGAAGTCAACGGCTACAGCATAATTTCAAGACTGCTTGAGGGAGAATTCATCAATTACAGATCGACCATTCCCCTTTCAACGTCCACTACGGTTGAAATCGACACTCAGAGCTTTATTGACAGTATAGAGAGGACTTCTCTGATAATCACCGACCGCACTAAGAGCCTTATCAGCTGTATTTTTGACGACAACGCCATAAGGATGTCGAGCATCACCGCCGTAGGCTCAGCCAACGACAAAATAAGTGCGGAAATAGAGGGCAGCAAGGTTGAGATAGGCTTTAACAACCGCTATCTTTTGGACGCCCTGAGAGCCTGCGGAACAGATAAGGTTAAGATAAAGCTCAACGGCCCGGTTTCACCCATACTGATATTGCCGACGGAGGGCGATAATTTTATTTATCTTGTTCTGCCGGTCAGACTGAAAAAAAATGGATAAGAGAATCAAATTAAAAATCAAAGAAAAACCCGTTATACAAAAGACGGTAAACACGGATTTTATCAGGCTTGACTCCTTTTTGAAGCTTTGCGACGCGGTGCAGTCCGGCGGCCACGCTAAATTAGTGATACAGAACGGTGAGATCAAGCTGAACGGCGAGATTTGCTCACAGCGCGGAAAAAAACTCCGCAAGGGCGACAGGGTCGAATTTGAGCATAGGATATATGAGATAGTTTGATATGAACGTCAGAAAGCATATTATTAAAGACTACCGCAATATAAATGAGCTGGAGCTGGAGCCGGTCGACGGAGTCAATGTGATCTTCGGCGACAACGGCCAGGGCAAGACCAATATAATTGAAAGCATTTGGCTTTTCACCGGCTGCAACAGCTTCCGTACAAGAAAGAATATCGAGCTTATAAAAAACGGCTGTGAAAACGCCGAGCTGTCGATGGATTTTTATGCCGGCGGCCGCGAACAGAACGCGCGGCTCGTTATCAACACGGTCAAGGAAACGTTTATAAACGATATCAGGCAGGTGTCCGCAAGAAGTCTGCTCGGCAGATTTCAGGCTATAGTTTTTTCGCCGGCGTTTCTGTCTGTTATCAAGGACGGCCCCTCCGAAAGAAGAAGATTTATTGACACGGCTATAAGCCTTATCAAGCCCAACTATGCGGCTCTGCTGCTGAAATATAATAAAACTCTGTTCCAAAGGAATTCACTGCTCAGGCAGATAAGCGTGAATAAAACCGGCGACGAGCTGCTCTACGCTTTTGACGAGGAGCTTGCAAAATACGGCGGAAGGATCATTGATTACAGAGTGAAGTATATCGACGATCTGAAAAATTACGTTCCCGATATTTATTCCGGAATATCAAAGGGCAGAGAAAAAATAAAAATCAAATATACCGGTTCGCTCAAGGAAAAGTGCGCCGACAGCGCGGAGTATTCCCGACTGCTCTATGATGAGACCGTTAGAAATCATGAAAGAGATATTTTCAGGCAGACGACAAACTTCGGCCCGCACAAGGACGATCTTGATATATTTCTTGACGATCTGAACGTCAGGATATACGGCTCACAGGGTCAGCAGAGATCGGGCGCACTGGCGCTAAAGCTCAGCGAGGCTGAGATAATCAAAGAGATATCCGGCGAAAAGCCCGTTGCTCTGCTCGACGACGTGATGAGCGAGCTCGACGACAAGCGGCAGAAATATCTGATAAAATATTTCGACGGCTGGCAGGTGTTCGTGACCTGCTGCGACCGAGCCCATCTGAAAAAAATCAGATACGACAAATCATTCAGAATAACCGACGGAAGACTTTGGGAGTGATATTTATTTTTATTCATCTCGGACAGGACACGGTCATCAGAGCCGATGAGATAATCGGCGTTTTTGACCTGGACACCTCCACGGTATCAAAGCCGACCCGTGATTATCTGAAGCGTATGCAGAGCGAGGGAAAGGTAATAAACGTCAGCTACGATCTGCCGAAATCGTTTGTACTTGCACAGGATAAAACTAACGGAGAAAAGATACTTTACGTTTCACCCGTATCAACTCAAACGATTTTAAAGAGGATCGGCAACAGAAAAAATTTAAATTTCAACGTGTAATTTTTTTTAAAATTTAAAAAGAAACGCGTTGAAATTTTTTATTATTTTTTAGGAGAAATCGATATGAAATTTGATCCTGCAGTTTTCGTGGTCGAAGACAACTATCAGATAATGGTGCCTGTTTCTTCACCCTCGCTGATGTGGATAAAAATCGGCGGCAAGTGTTATTACGACGAGTGCAACGGAGTTATGCGTTCGAGCAATGACGTGCACAAAATCAAGGTGCCGAAGGAAGCCCTCGACAAGACCGGCGCATACACGGTCTGCGAGCGGCGCATACCGCGCAGACGCGCATATTTTTCCAAGCCGAAAAACCTTGTTGAGACAGTTTATAGATTTCATCCCGTTCCCGAAAAAAACGCCAAGGCCGTTTTGATGTCCGACGCACACAGCAGAGTGATCGAGCCGATTAAAGCCGCAAAGAATTTCGGCGACTTTGATTTTCTTATTTTCAACGGCGATATGCAGATGGACAGCGCAAGCGTCAAGAATCTGCTTGTGATTTTTGAGATAGCCGCCGCACTCACGGGAGGTACGAAGCCCATCGTTTTTTCGCGCGGAAACCACGATCTGCGCGGAATTATGGCGGAGAAGCACACAGATTACGCGCCGGATAATTACGGTTCTTTCTATTATACATTCAGACTCGGGAGCATTTGGGGCGTTGTGCTCGACTGCGGCGAGGATAAGCCGGACGACCATCCCGAATACGGCGGAACGGTATGCTGCCACGAGTACAGACTCAACGAGACTGAGTTTTTGAAAAAAGTCTGCGACAGCGACAGCTACCTTGCCGAGGGAATCGAGACAAGAATTGTTATCGCTCACAATCCTTTTACACGCGTGCTGCCTCCGCCCTTCGACATTGAAAAGGATACATATAAAAGCTGGGCAAAAATGATAAAGGAAAAAATCAAACCCCACGCCATGCTCTGCGGTCATATACATACAGAGGAAATATATAAGGTCGGATGCAAATACGACGGTCTCGGACAGCCCTGCGATATTATTGTTGCCGGCAAGCCGGATAAAAAATATTATGCCGCCGCCGGGATTACCTTCGGCGATACAAAAATCACAGTAGATTTTATCGACAGCGACAATAAAAAACTCGGCACGTTTTTCATAGAAAAATAAAACGACTTTCCATTTAAAATTCAACGGTTTTTTTGTTTTCTATCTGGTTTTTTGTAATAAACAAATCAGAATTTACAAATTAAATATTGGCGCTTCAGGACGGAGCATACACAATGCTCATTGGCGCAAATTCAAGAAAAGAGGTAACTTAAGATGAAGAAAAGTTTAGCTGCATTTTTAAGTATAATTATGATATTTGCTCTTACTGCCTGCGGATCGAAAACAGACAGTAAATGGAATTATACAAAAGAGGACAGTGCTTTTTTTTATGAAGCATTCTCTGATAAAGCATTGAACCAGGACGACAGCGGCATTGATATTATTTATGTGCACGATGTTGAACTTGATGAAAACATCAGTGCGGAAGATGTTCTGGTATTCAATTACGACGAACTTGAAGAAGATGAAAACTATGAGTATGTCTCATATGATCTCATCAAAAAATATCAGATAAAAACAGAGAAAACAGAAATAACACACGAGCCTGACAGATTCCTTGTTTATTTCTATGGCGGTGACGATCTGTTCACAAATTACGGTGTACTTATCAGCAAAGACGTGACAGCGGACCGGGAATATATCATCACTAAAACTCAAAAAGAGTATCTTGGCGGCGAAAATGAGTACACCGGACTCAAAAACCTGACCTTTGCTCCGCTGTTTTCATATTTAGATGCCCATGGCGTTACAATGGAAAAAATTATCGAGGACGGCGTTATCACTGAATCAATCGCCGAAAAGATCGCCGGTAACGAAGCTGTGACGTTGAAGAACGTAGGCAATCTCTGTTCTTATCTGGGATGCGGTGTTGAAGACATCATGAAATTTGAAAAGTCAGGCGTTAATGAAGTCGCTCACGAGATCACCTGGGATACGAAAATCGTGAAAAAGCAGGACTATGAGAGTACGGGCATTATCAGCTTCAGCCCCTTGTCTGCCTATGCGAAGGAACATGGAATCACCCAGCAACGCATGATACAGGACGGAGTGATAAGATATCCGGATGTGACAAGAATTATATCGAACCATAATTATACCGTACGCTTTATAATGACTCTGTGTCAGTATTTACAGACGGATGTTTCTAATGTAATTAAATTTGAGGATACTTCATCCCGTCCGTGAAGTATTGTGTAAAAACCGAAAGACAAATTCCGGTTTGCATATATGTAACATAAAGCTTCGAAAAAACAATCAATCAAAACAGCAAGCGCATTTTTTCAATACGCTTGCTGTTTTTTTAGCAAGCGGATTTTTTACAAAACGCTTGCTTTTTATATTTGACTCTTTCCGTTGTTTGATTTAATGATTATGGATTATATAATAATTATTAATACCATAACCAACCGAACAGAACTATCATTATGAACCACTGTAATGCAGAGTAGCTTACGTTTACGATGCAATCGTCGCTGACTGTCCTCCCTGTTGATGTATCTGTTACAGTCACTGTGATTTTAGCGCTGCCGGTTTTTGCTGCGTACACACTGCCGTTTTCATCAACTCTGATGATGTTCGGGTTGGAGGATTCATAGCTGACTTTATAGCTCACGCTGCTGTCCGCTGTTATTTCTGGGTTGAGCGAACTTGTCTGCTTGTAATTAAGCTCTAAATCGTTGAGGACAACGTTCTGTACTGTACCCTGCGGCTGTTCCAGCTTCGGAATGGTTTCGGTTTTGACAGCCTGTCCGCAATCACTGCAATACTGTGTTTTGGTGCCGGTCGAGGTTGTTGTCGGTTCTTTTGTTACGTGCCACTCTCCGGAGGTGTGTCCTTTTGCGGCAACATAGCTGTCTTTATAGCTGTACCCACAGCCGGGGCGAGTGCAAGTGTGAGTAGTGTAGCCCTGTGTCGTGCAGGTTGGCGGTGTGACGGCGGATTTATAGCTGTGACCCAACGCGTCAACGGGTTCTGTGTAGCTGTCACCGCAGGAGCAGGTGAAAGTTCGTGTTCCTTTTTCGGTACAGGTAGGCTCTTTTGTTACGGCTGAGGTGTAGGAGTGATTGTGGTTTACAATATCAAAATATACTTTATTACTTCTGGTTGCTCCGTATTTATTAACAGCGTCAATTTCAATGTAATAACTGCCGACATCATTAAACGTATATGTCAGAGTTTGATCAGTGGTATAGCGCCATTCTAAGAGCTTGCCATCTTTTGTTATTCCCCATGAGATTTTTTCCGTTGTGTTATCAGTTGTAAATTTAAAGGTTAGAGTTGAACCTTTAGGAAATGATTTTTCAGAACTTCCAACAATCTCAACCTTAGAAACGGTTGGTTTTGCGTCTATAATATCCCAGCCTATCCAACCGGAAGTTGCATATCCGGACGAGTTTACAGCTTGAACATAACAACTGTAATGCCCTGTTTTGTCAAATAGCGCATTGCATACCGCTTGACCATTATTTGACGAAAACTCACCGTACCAATATTTTTCAGAACCACGGAAGATATATAAATTGAACTGTGTTGCATTTTTTGCGCCAAATGAAATATCAACTGAGCAGTTTACTCCGTATTTTGATTCCGGCCCATCCGGCAAAGATACCCAAACGTCGGTCGGTACACCATTTCCGTTAAAATCCGGACGGATAAAGCCGTAAAGCGTCCCGTAGGAATAAGAATAATACTGTGTGCTGCCGGTATGAGTGGAACCGTTGAACTGTGCGACGGTAAATCCGGAGCTGTCCGCTGAAAGCACAATGGCAACGTGACCGTAAGAGCTTGAAGCATATGTCCAGACCGCAATATCTCCGGGATTTGGTATAAATCCGCCATAATAAGCTATGCGATTCCAGCCTGACGGCAACGAATTTGTTGCATAGTCACAGCCGTTTCCATATGGGGAGCTTTGTCCTAAATATCTGTAGTAGCCTACTATCAAGTCGACACATTGGATACCGTAACCGCCGTCAAAATCCGTTGGGCTGTTGACTTGCTGCCGCGCCCAATCCGTTGCCTGCGCTGCCGTTTTGCCGTTTGTCGCCGCGCTTGCTGTTATCGGTACAGTTCCGATCAATACAGCCAGCATCAGCAGCAGCGAGACAATCTTTTTTAATTTGTTTTTCATTTTACACATCTCCTTAAATATCAGAATATCTGTAATACAGATGAACTAATTATATCTGTATTACAGATAAAAGTCAATATCTTTCTAACAGATACGGCATAATATTTCCGGGTGATGTTTATGAAATTTAAGAATCTGCGCGCAATTCGGGAGGATCACGATATTAAGCAAAAGGATATTGCCGCCGTTCTCCACGTGTCGCAAAACACATATTCGCAGTATGAAAACGGTGTGATATCCTTGACCGCGGACGTGCTGATCCGACTATCCGATTATTATCAAGTCAGTATTGACTATTTGCTTGACCGCACTAATAACCCCGAAATAAATCAATAGAATAATCAAAAAAGCAAGCGGATTTAAAAAAACGCTTGCTTTTTTATCGGTTTTTAATTGGCTTTTATTTGATTATATCGGTACCCATATAAGGAACAAGTACCTCGGGAACAGTTACGCTGCCGTCTGCGTTCTGGAAATTTTCAAGTATCGCGGCGGTCGTTCTGCCTATCGCCACGCCCGAGCCGTTGAGGGTGTGAACAAGCCTCGCCTTGCTCTTGGAATCCTTCTTATACCTTATTGAAGCCCTGCGAGCCTGGAAATCCTCAAAGTTGGAGCAGGATGAAATTTCAACATATCTGTTGTACGACGGCATCCATACCTCTATATCATATGTTTTTGCGGAGGAGAAGCCGATATCGCCCGTCGAAAGGCAGACTACTCTGTACGGCAGACCGAGAAGCTGAAGAACTCTTTCTGCGTCATTCGTGAGCTTTTCGAGCTCATCATAAGAGTTTTCAGGTTCTACGAATTTGACTAGCTCCACCTTGTTGAACTGATGCTGACGGATGAGTCCCCTGGTGTCTCTGCCGGCAGAACCGGCCTCAGCTCTGAAGCAGGCTGAATATGCGCAGTATTTAATCGGCAGCTTTGCTCCGTCAAGGATCTCGTCGCGGTGCATATTTGTTACGGGAACCTCCGCAGTCGGGATAAGGAAATAATCGTCGGTCGTTTTGAAGGCGTCCTCCTCAAATTTCGGGAGCTGACCCGTGCCTGTCATAGACGCTCTGTTCACCATGTAAGGCGGAAATACCTCGGTGTACCCGTTCTCAATGTGGGTGTTGAGGAAAAAGTTTACGATCGAGCGCTCAAGCCTTGCGCCGAGCCCCTTATAGAAATGGAAGCGCGCGCCCGTGACCTTAGCTGCCGTCTCGGGATCCAGAATATTGAGGCTTGCGCCGATATCCCAGTGCGCCTTGGCGTCAAAATCAAATACTCTCGGCTCACCCCAGCGGCGGATCTCGACGTTTTCGCTGTCGTCCTTTCCGATTGGAACGGTGCTGTTCGGCACGTTGGGAAATTCATACATCAGCTTTTTCTGATTCGCGTCAAGCTCGGAGATTGCCGCGTCGTTCTTCTTGATCTTTTCTTTGATCTCGTTCATTCGGGCCATTATGGGCGCAATATCTCCGCCCTCTTTTTTGATCCGCGGTATTTCCTTGCTCGCCGCATTCTGCTCCTGCTTCATGGAATCCGTTACTCGCATAAGCTCTCTGCGCTGTGCGTCGATTTCAAGAACCATGTCGACCGTCGCGTCCATATCCTTGTTCCTTGTTTTCATCGCGGCCTTGACAAGCTCCGGATCGTCTCTGATTAGTTTGATATCCAACATTTTTATCACTCCATAAAATTAATTGTTGCCGTAATTTTCAAGCATCATTGCTATGTTTTCAAGATCCTGCTGATCGAAAAATTCGATTTCGAGCGTCCCCGCTCCCTTTTTGCCGTTTTCGCGGATCTTGATCTTTCTGCCGAGATTATTGCGCAGCGCCAGCTCGACCTCGCTGTAAAACTTTTCCTTCTTCTGAGGCTTGTGCGCGGCAGGCTCCTTTTTTGAGCGTTTGACGAGCCGCTCGATCTCACGGACGGAAATATCGTCGCGGACTATCAGCTTCGCCGTGCTTATCATGTCCTCCGTGTTTTCAAAGCCGAGCAGAGCGCGGGCGTGGCCTGCGGTTATCAGGTTGTCGCCGAGCATCTGCTGCACCTCGGGCGGAAGATTCAAAAGCCGCAGAGCGTTTGCGACCACCGGCCTTGACTTGCCGATTTTCTCAGCCGCCTCGGACTGCGTGATATTCAGCGTCTCCATCATGTTTTTGTAACCGAGCGCCTCTTCAAGCGGATTCAGATCCTCACGCTGGAGGTTTTCTATCATCGCTATTGCGATAACCTCTTCATCGGACATCTCTTTGATTATAACGGGAACCTCGGTCAGCCCTGCGAGCCTTGCCGCCCTCCACCGTCTTTCTCCGGCGACGAGCTGATAGGAACCGTTTATCACCGGGCGCACAAGCAGCGGCTGTAAAATACCGTGCTGAGAAATGCTGTCGGCAAGCTCCGAAAGAGATTTTTCGTCAAAAACCTTTCTCGGCTGGTCGCGGTTCGGCTCAATGTCCATTATTTTCAGCCTGACTGCCTGCTCGGAACCGCCTTCTTCAACAAAGTTGTCGCTTATCAGGGCTTCAAGTCCCCTGCCGAGACCGCCGGTCTTCTTGGCCATTAAGAATCATCTCCTTTTTTGTTCATCACGATAAACTCTTCCGCAAGCGCGTTGTAGGCCGCCGCGCCCTTGGAGCCTTTATCATAATATATCACGGGCATACCGAAGCTCGGTGCTTCCGACAGCTTGACGTTCCTCGGTATGGCTGTGCCGTAAACCTTTTTCGGGAAGAATTTTTTCAGCTCGTCTACAACCTGGCGAGTCAGATTGAGTCTGCCGTCATACATTGTCAGCAGTACGCCCTCGAGGTCGATAAGCGGATTATATAGCCGCTTGACCTGGCGGATGGTGGTCATGAGCTGAGCGAGCCCTTCAAGGGCGTAATATTCGCACTGGATGGGAACAAATACCGTATTGGCGGCGCACAGTGCGTTGAGCGTTATCAGCCCGAGCGACGGCGGACAGTCGAGGAAAATGAAATCGAAGTCGTTTTTTATAAGCGCAAGTGCGTTTTTCAGCTTGAGTTCGCGCTTTTTAAGGTCAACAAGCTCCAGCTCGGCACCTGCAAGATTCATGTTTGACGGGATGATCCACAGGTTTTCAAACTGCGTTTCGATTAGAGCCTCCCGGGCGGGAACGGAGTTGATTATCACGTCGTATGAGGATGTTTCGAGGTTTCTCTTGTTTATCCCGAGCCCGCTTGTGGCGTTTCCCTGGGGATCGATGTCAACAAGGAGTGTTTTGAAGCCCTTTGCGGCAACACAGGCGGAGAGATTGACGGTAGTCGTGGTTTTACCGACGCCGCCCTTTTGGTTTACAACTGCAATCGTTTTTCCCATTTCTTCACTTCCCTGCCGAGATTTACAATGATTATAGCACATAATCTGTATGATTTAAAGTGTAAAAACGCTGTTTTTTAAATTTTTTCACATATGTTTCACGTGAAACACCGGATATTAAAGCCTAATAAAAAAAGACGCGGTTGACTCCCCGCGCCTTTTCGGCGAATGTATATCGCCTATTTTTCTATTCTTACGATGTATTCTATGTATTCATCGGTCTCTTTCTTGGTCGCTGTAGCGTTTATTCCGCTTTTTCTCATGGTATTGACCGCGTGGTTCAGAGTGTTGATGAATATCCTGATATCCTTGAAAACCATAACCGTTTTTCCTTTCGCCGAGTAAGTATCTTGTTTTTTTGCCATATCATTCACCAGCTTTGCCGTTTGAAAATCCGAAAGCCCTTCCCCTGCTATTCTGTCTATTGCCTGCTCCGCCCTTTCCTGCGGCAGCTTCAGGAGCAGCTCCGCCTGAGTGCGCGACAGACCGTATTCCTCTGCGCTTGTCCTGACAGCCTCCGGCAAACGCAGTATTTTCAGCTTTTCCGCCAGATCGCTCTGCGTGATGCCGAGCTTTGAAGCTATTTCCGCCTGAGTCATGCCGAAGCCCTTCATCAGCTTGTCGATAGCCTCCGCCTCCTCAAAGATGTTGAGGCTTGTCCTCTGTTGGTTTTCGAGCAGCGGCAGCAGAGCGGCGTCCTCGTCGTCCGCGTTTATTATTATTGCGGGTATGTTCGACAGCCCCGCCATTTTGCAGGCGCGCAGCCGCCGTTCGCCCGAAATGAGCTGATAGCTGTTATCACTTATCTCTCTGACGGTAATCGGCTGCAACAGGCCGCAGAAGTGAATGCTCTGAGCAAGGCTCTCCAATTCGTCCCAGTAGAAGCGGCGCCGTCGCGTAAAGGGATTCGGAAGGATAAGCCTTGTGGGAATACAGACGGCTCTGCACGCCGTTTTAAATCTACTAACGCCACCGAACATTAAAAAATCTCCTTTCGTGATTATAAATAATCTATCACGAAAAGGAGAGGTTGTCCAATTGTTTTCATTGACTCAAAACGGCGGTTAAGCGCTCTTTTTTACTTTATGCGAGCGGTTTTTTTGAAATTTGTGCCGAAGCTCGCGGATATTTTGGCGGAGTTTGCGATATTTTTCTGGTGATGATAAGTGTTCTGGAGCCGCAGTTTTCAATTTCAAACCGCTTTATCTCATCTATTTTGCCGCCCAAAAGACCTATTGCACCCTCGGCGGAGACGATTTCTTCGTCTGTGCCGCGTGATTTCATGGCGATAAACCTACCGCCGGGCTTTAAAAAGGGGAGACAGTACTCGCTGAGAACCGGCAGAGCCGCAACAGCCCTTGCGGTGGCCACGTCAAACCTTTCACGATATTCGGCGGATCGCGCGGCGAGCTCGGCTCTTGAATGCAGAGTTTCAGCGGCAAGACCCAGCTCGACCAGCACGTTTTCAATAAAAACAAGCTTTTTGGCGGTCGAATCAAGCAGTGTCAGCTTGATATCGGGGCGTATGATGAGCAGGGGAATGCCGGGAAAGCCTGCGCCCGTGCCCACGTCAATGACGCGTGCACCGGGGTCTATCTGCGCAGATACCGAGAGAACAAGGCTGTCTATAAAGTGCTTATATACTATTTCATCCGGCTCGGTGATCGAGGTCAGATTGTACTGCCTGTTTGTTTGAACAAGCAGTTGCGCATAGGTATCAAACTTGTCAAGAGCTGTACTGTCGAGGGAAATGCCGTATTTGGCGGCCTCGGACGCGAGCAGAGCCTTATTTATCATTGCGCTCCTCCTTTTCAAGGTAGATCAGCAGAACCGATATGTCAGACGGGCTGACTCCGGATATCCGGGAGGCCTGACCGATATTCTGCGGTCTGACGAGGTTTAGCTTCTCGCGCGCCTCGAGCCGCAGTCCCGCTATGCCCGAATAATCAAGCTCCATAGGCAGCTTTTTCACCTCGAGGCGGTGCATTTCGTCCACCTGAGCCTGCTGCCGCCTTATATAGCCCTCATACTTTTCATCGATCTCAACCTGTTCAAATATTTCATACGGAAGCTCGGGCCGCGTATCGTCGAACGTAGCGAGCAGATCATAATTGAGCTGAGGCCTTTTTATGAGATCGGAAAGGCGTGCGCCGGTCGAAAGGGGAGATGTTTCACGTGAAACAAGCATTTTGTTTATCTCGTCGCTCGGCGGAATGAAGGTTTTCCTTATTCTCTCCTTTTCGGCGGCGATAAGCTCGAGCTTTTGCAGGAATTTTTCATATCTCTCGTCGCTGATGAGCCCTATTTCTCTGCCTGTCGGGGTGAGCCGCCTGTCGGCGTTGTCCTGGCGGAGAAGCAGGCGGTATTCCGAGCGCGAGGTCATCATCCTGTACGGGTCGGAACAGCCCTTGGTGACGAGATCGTCAATCAGAGTACCTATGTACGAGCCGGAACGCTCGAGTACAAGCGGCTGAAGCCCCTTGCATTTTCGCGCCGCATTGATTCCGGCAACAAGTCCCTGAGCTGCGGCCTCCTCATAGCCGGACGAGCCGTTGAACTGGCCTGCGCCGAAGAGTCCGGGATAGTCGTTGAATTCGAGATCGGCTCTCATAGCAAGAGGATCCACGCAGTCGTATTCAATAGCGTAGGCGGCGCGCATCGCGTGGGCGTGTTCCAGCCCGGGGATGGTGTGGATGAATTTAAGCTGAACGTCCTCGGGCAGGGAGGATGACAGCCCCTGAAGATATAGCTCCTCAGTGTTCTCTCCGCAGGGTTCAATAAAAATCTGATGGCGTTCCTTTTCCTTGAAACGCACGATCTTATCCTCTATGCTCGGGCAGTAGCGCGGACCCTTGCCGTCGATTTTGCCGGCGTAAAGAGGGGAGCGGTCCATATTTTCAAGTATTACGCGCTTTGTTTCCTCATTTGTGTAAGCTATATAGCATGGCAACTTATTGCTGACAATATATTTGCCTGAAAAAGAAAACGGGATAACACGTTCGTCGCCGTGCTGTATCTCGAGCGCCGAAAAATCCACCGACCTGCGGTTGACCCTTGATGGAGTTCCCGTCTTGAATCTCCGTATCGGCAGACCCATGCGCCTGAGCGCTTCGCCGAGCCTTGCCGCCGGGAACATACCGTCGGGACCGCTCTCGTAGGACACGTCGCCCACATAGACTCTGCCGCCTAAGAATGTGCCTGTTGCAAGAATGACGCACTCGGCTTCAAAAATCGCTTCAAGCTTGGTTTTAAGCCGCCAGCAGCCGTCGATCCTTTCAATATCGACGATCTCCGCCTGCATAAGATCGAGGTTTTCCTGCTTTTCAAGCGTATGCTTCATGTAGTCGGAGTAGGCGCGGCGGTCTATCTGAGCGCGCAGACTGTGCACAGCAGGCCCTTTGCCGAGGTTCAGGATCCTGCTCTGAAGGGTGTTCGCGTCTGCAGCGATCCCCATTTCACCGCCGAGCGCGTCGATCTCGCGCACAAGGTGACCCTTGGAGGTGCCGCCGATAGAGGGGTTGCAGGGCATATTGCCGACCCAGTCGAGATAGATAGTGAATACGGCGGTACTGCACCCGAGACGTGCAGAGGCAAGCCCCGCCTCGATGCCGGCGTGGCCTGCGCCTATGACGGCAACCTGATATTTTTTTGCGAAATACTCCATATGCTTTCCTTATTTTCCTACGCAGAATTTGCTGAAAACTTCGTTAAGAACAGCTTCGCCTGCTCTCTGACCTGTTAGCTCGAGCAGGGCGGTTATCGCGTCGTCGACGCAGACGCCGACAGCGTCATTCGTCATGCCGCATTTTAGCGCGGCAACCGCCTCGTCAAGACTCTGCTTCGCTTTTTCACAGCAGAGACGCTGTCTTTCTGTGGCGAGCATAGCCGACGTGGTGTCAAAATCCTCGGTGCCGAGCAGCTTAACGATAGAGTCGCACAGCTCGTCAAAGCCGCTGCCGCTTTTTGCGCTGAGCATGACGGGGGAGCCGAGCGTATCTTCTATTACAGAAATATTGATCTCTGATTTAAGGTCGGACTTATTCACTATCGGCAGTGTTTTTCTGCCGCGACACATTTCAATGATAGCCTCATCCTCGTCCGACAGGGGAGACGAGCCGTCAAAAACCGCGAAAACCACTGCGGCTCTCTCCAGCTTTTTGCGGCTGCGCTCTACGCCGAGCTTTTCGACCTTATCCTCGGTGTCGCGTATGCCTGCGGTATCGGAGATCCTGAGTATACAGCCCCTGAGCTCCACGGTCTCCTCGATAACGTCGCGCGTGGGACCCTCGACCTCGGTGACGATGGAGCGCTCGGTTCCCGTCAGCAGGTTCATCAGCGTGGATTTGCCCACGTTGGGCTTGCCGACTATCGCCGCGTCCACGCCTGCGGTGATAGCCATGCCGCTGTCAAAACGGGCGAGCAGTTTTCCGAGCTCGGCAGAGGCGGACGAAATCGTTTTTTCAAGCTGTGCGCTGCCGAGCTCCTCTATATCCTCGTCGGGATAGTCGACCCACGCGGCGAGATGAGCCGCGACAGAAACCAGCGACGAATTTATTTCCGTGATTTTTTTGTTCAGCGAGCCTTCAAGGAGATTGAAGGCGGCGTTCGCACCCTGTTCACCGCGTGCGGATATGAGAGTCATAACGCTTTCCGCCTTGGAGAGGTCGAGCTTGCCGTTGAGAAACGCCCTTTTGGTAAACTCGCCGGGCGCGGCAGGGGAGGCTCCGCATGAAAAAACGGTTTGCAGTATTTTTTGAGTAATAAAAATTCCGCCGTGACAGCTGATCTCGGCGACGTCTTCGCCGGTATAGCTGTGCGGCGCACGAAAAACGAGGCAAACAGCCTCGTCGATTGGTTTTTCTCCGTCAAAAGCTTTTCCGTAATATGCCCGATAGCCGGGGGAATCGCTCAGCTTTTCACCTGAAAAAGTGCGAAAGCAGGCGTCGGCGACCTCGAGCGCATTATCGCCGGAGATCCTTATCATGGAAACGCCGCCTGTTCCGACGGGAGTCGCAACCGCGGCAACAGCGTCCTTCTTCATAAAAGCCACCTTATATTACAAGATTGACGTCTCTGCCCTCGAGCCGTCCGGCTATGCGGTCAAACGCGCGTCTGCCGGGGCTTTTCGGCGGCAGGGAGGCAAGCCCGGCGATCGAGCAGTACGAAAGGCCTCTGTCCTCGGGGACGACGCCTATGAGCTGGAGCAGGGTCGCGTCAATGACCTCGTCGATGTTCAGGTATCTGCCCCTGACGGTCTGCCTTTTGCTGAAACGGTTGATAACGAGCCTTACGTCGTCAAGTCCGGCTTCAAACAGCTTGTCCGCGGCATAATTGCCTACTCTGACGCAGACTTCGTCCGGTGTGGAAACGATGATGCCGCTGTCAGCGCACGAGGCGGCGAGCAGAAAACCTCCGCTGACTCCTGCCGGCGCGTCGAACATTATGTAGTCGTAATCGTCATCGTAATTTTTTATAAGCTCTGCAACGCTTTGCTCCGTGTATTCTTCGGAAAAAGAGTTCGGAGCCACAAGCAGGCGCGGGCCGAGGGTCTCTCTGAGTGCGGCGGTCGGCTCGCACGCCCCGTCAATGACGTCGCCCCAGTTGAAGATACCGGTATCGTCCGCCGAAAGTATCAGGTCAAGGCAGCCCATTCCGACGTCGAAATCGATAACAAGCACGTTGAGCCCGAGGGCTGTGAGCGAAGCGGCGATGCCGGCGGTAAGCGTGGATTTGCCCACGCCGCCTTTTCCGGAGCCGAAAATTATTTTCTTTGCCATGTGCTCAGCCTCCTCAGCCCAGAAGATTGGTATTGTTTTCGATCTCCTTATCTTCCTCTTTTTCGTCATCTTCCTCGGAGGAAGTCATATTCTTAAAGTAATAATTGTAGATATCGCACGCCACGGGAGCTACGCTGCCGCCCGACTGTGCGCCCTCGCAGACCACGGCGACTGCTATCTCCGGATCGTCGTAGGGAGCGAAGGAGATATTGAAGCCGTTGGTGTAGGTGCTCTTTACTCCGCCGATGACCTTGTCGACCTGGGACGTACCCGTTTTGCAGGCGACAGGGAAATCGAGCTTGCCGAAGGTTTTGCGGCACGTGCCGTTTGTGACGACGAGGCGCATACCCTGCTTGACAAGATCGATGTTCTTTTTCTTGAATCCGGTTTCCGTGACGACCTCCGGGTCCTTGCTGAGAACAGTTGTGCTGTTGTCGGCGGAGAGGATGGATTTGACTATGTGCACGCTGTATCGGGTTCCGCCGTTGGCTACGGTGGAGACGTAGTTGCAAAGCTGGAGCGGGGTGAAAAGGTTGCCCGCCTGGCCGATCGCTGACTGGAGGGAAAAACCGGGCTGCCAGGTCTGGCCGAGGGAGGCTCTGTAGCTCGGGGAATCGAGCACGCCTGTGTTTTCCCCCAGCTCAATGCCGGTAGGCTGACCCAGGCCGAGCAGCTCGCGGTACATATTCATCTTCTCAATGCCGAGCTTTTCGCCGCCGTAGTAATAGAAGAACGAGTTGCAGGAATCCTGAAGCGCCGTTCTGACGGTAAGCGTCCTGTTGGCGTGATTTATCTGACAGACGAATCTATGCCCGAGGAAGGGATAATAATAATTGCAGCGGCGGGTGGAGCTCTCGTTGATTATGCCCTCCTCCAAACAGCCGATGGCGGTGGAGACCTTCGCCGTGGAGCCGGGCGCATAGGTGCTCAGCAGAGCCCGGTTATAAAGAGGGGAGTTGTTATCGGCGGCCAGCTTGGAATAATCGTCGTAATAGGTGGTGAGGTCATATGAGGGGTATGAAGCTATCGCAAGCACCTCGCCCGTTTTGCAGTTCATGGCGACGACGGCGCCGCCGCCGGAATTGGCGGTCTTCAGCTCATCGCATTTGGCTTTGAGGGAATCCTGCGCAACCTTTTGCAGGTTTGCGTCGATGGTCAGAACTATATTGTCTCCGTTCTTCAGACCCTCAAGACGGACGGTCTGCTTGCCGTCGTTGTCCGTGGAGACTGTTTTTTTGCCGTTGGTGCCCTTGAGCTCTTTTTCAAAGGTCTTCTCAATGCCGGTCTTGCCGATTATGTCGTCCATATCGTAGCCGTCATTTTTGAGCTCGGCGTATTCCTCCGCGCTTATTACGCCGGTTATGCCGAGGATATGCGGTGCTATGGTGCCGTCCATGTATTCGCGGTAGGTGACTATTTCAGCGTCAACACCCTTGAAGACTGAGCTTTTTTCCTTGATCACGGAGACTATCTCATCGCTGACGTCGCGCGCAAAAACATAGGGGTTTGCGGTGTTGAAGGCGTTTGCCTTCATACCGTAGCAGACGGAGGCTATCTTACGCGCCGACTCGGGCGAATAATCGCCGAGGGAATACATCTCGGTAAGCTCCGCCATGCAGTCGTCCGCCGTGGCGTATTTGTTGAGGTGGAGCATATCCCTGGACTTAAGCTTTTCAATATCCTTGTCCCTGTCCTGCGCGAAGGCGTATTTGCCGTCGGACGTAATGATTATCGGGAGATCGTCGTTCCACTCGGCGTTGTTGTCCTCAAAAAGGCTGATGAGAGCCTGTATTATCTTGTTTCTTTCCTCCTGTTCGGAGCGGGAAGGGAATTTTGCTGCGTCAAAAACCACGTCGTTGCCCTGACGGTTGCCGACGAGCACGGTTCCGTTGCGGTCAAGTATCTGGCCGCGCGTGGCCTTGACCTCCGAGGTGTCGGTCGCCAAGGCTCCCTGAGTTGCATGGGCGTTGCCGTCGATTATCTGTATCTTGACAAGGGCGCCCGCGAATACAAGAAAAATGCAGACCGATATTATTATTGAAGCGACAAATCTGCCCTTGTTCTCCTTATGAGCGAGCCTCATTTTGCGGACCTCCCTTACTTTTACTTGCTGAATTTTTTCACCGTTGCGCGGACTATGAAATAGAGCAGCGGCGTAAATATTACCGTATAGAGCACGGAGAGAAAATAGTATCTGAAATAAAAAACAACAGCGTTTCCCGGCGCCTTTGACGCGCAGAAAATAATAAAATATACAGAGTTGTAAAGGAACACGGACGCCGCCGACAGTATCAGCGCACAGCTGAGATTGTTGCGCATAAAATACGTTATCAGCGCGCCGCATATAAAGCCGATAAGAGTCAGCGAAATGCCGTGAAAACAGACTGTGTGGGCGCTGAATGCATCAAGCATCGCACCGGCGAGCAGACCGTAAAAAAGACCGGCAAGCTCGCGTTCAAACATGGCGATGCAGACCGTCAGCGGAACAAGGAGCATGGCGTGTACGCCGCCCGGGGCGGGGAAGAGGCCGCCTGTGTCCTGTAGCAGAAAGACAAAAATCATCAGCGCCGCCAGAGAGAGTCGGCGCAGTATTGTATTTTTCCCGCCGAGCCTGTCGGCTATTGTTGCCGCGAAATTCATTCTTTCACCCTGAATCGTTTATTTGGCAGATTCCTTATCCTCGGTCACAGTGACTACGCCCTGACCGTTGAAATCCTTGATTATAAAGACCTCCGACAGCTCGGAGATGTCAATAGCGGATCTTATTACCGCTGTAGTAGATATCCCGTCCTTGGTGTCTTTGAGCTCTATCACCGTGCCGACGGTGAGGTCCTTGGGGAATATGCCGCCCGAGCCGGAGGTGTTGATGATCCCGTTGGGGGAAACTGCCGTATCCTTGCGAAGGCCGGGCAGTACGCAGTAATCCCTGCTCAGACTGTCGCCGGAGCCGGAGGTGTAGCCTACCTCGCCCGTATAGACCTCATAGATACCGGCGTGCATATCGGGATCGGCTATCGTGCTGACCGTGCAGGTGGTGGGGGACACGCCCGTGACAACGCCCACAAGGTTGGAGCCGTAGATGACCGGGTCGTTGACGCTGACGTCGGCGGCGGAGCCCTTGTTGAGCGTGAAGGATTCGTAGGGATTGGCCGAATCGCGGGCGATTATCGTCGCGTTTTCAAAGACGAAATCGGGGTTGTCCTCCTTGACGCCGAGGAAATCCTCATAGGTATCCAGCTTCTTTTTTGTCTCCTCGTAATCGACCACCATTCGGCGGTAATCGTCGACCTGAGCGCGCAGCTCCTTGTTCTCCTCGGCAAGAGTCGACGAGGAACGGAAGCTGTCGTTAAAGTTGGATATCTTGTAGCTGACGTATGCCGAAATCCTTTGGAGCGGATGGAGCAGGGTGCTCGTCGCTCCGGAGAGAGGGGTTGAGTTGTTATGGGTAAGCGCGGCGATAACTGCGCCGATTATGAGCGCGGCAATGACGCACACGAGCGCCTTGAACGCCGTGCTGCGGATGAATTTTTTCAAAACCGCTCACCTCCCGGGAATAATCTTAATGATGCTTTTCAAGGCAGATGCCCGTGCCCTCGACCACGCAGTCAAGGGGGTTGTCCGCAACGCGGACGGGGATGCCCGCCTCTTTCTCTATCAGCTTGTCGAGCCCTCTGAGCAGGGCGCCGCCGCCTGTGAGAGTGATGCCGCGGTCGATAATGTCCGCCGCAAGCTCCGGAGGCGTGTTTTCAAGCGTGGTTCTGACTGCGTCAAGCACCTGGTTAACGCAGTCCTTCATGGCCTCGCGCACCTCCTCGGCGGTTATCTCCACGTCCTTGGGCAGACCGTCGACAAGGTTCCTGCCCTTGACGTTCATTGCGCCCTCTCCCTCGTAAGGGTAGGCGGAGCCTATCTGTATCTTGATATCCTCGGCGGTTCTCTCGCCGATAAGAAGATTGTATTTTTTTCGGATATAATTGATTATCGCTTCATCGCAGCTGTCGCCTGCGACCTTTACCGAGCGCGAGGTCACTATATCGCCGAGCGCGACCACGGCAACCTCCGCCGTGCCGCCGCCGATGTCGACTATCATGGAGCCTGTCGCGTTCTCCACGGGGAGGCCTGCGCCGATAGCCGCCGCCATAGGCTCCTCTATCAGGCTGACGTATCTTGCGCCTGCGGACTTTGCGGCGTCGTTCACGGCTCTGCGCTCAACCTCGGTGACGCCCGAGGGCACGCATATCATGATACGCGTCTTGGCAAACGGGGAAGCCGTTATCGCCTTGCGGATAAATTTTTTCAGCATCTCCGCCGTCGCGTCGAAATCCGCGATAACTCCGTCGCGAAGGGGACGCAGAGCTGCAATCGAGCCCGGCGTTCTGCCTATCATTTCCTTTGCCTCGGAGCCGACAGCGACCACGCGGACGGGATTGAATCTCTGATCCACGGCGACCACCGACGGTTCTCTTATTATTATACCCTTTCCCTTGACAAATACGAGTGTATTTGAAGTTCCGAGATCAATACCGATATCCTGTGAAAATAACATATTGACCCTCCTTATTGTTTATTTGTGGCTTCGGCGGTCGTTTCCGCCGGAAGAGTGGTTAAGCTCGGCAGCTCCTTGAGCGTGACACAGGAGTTGATGAGCTCGGTTATCGACTTTTCGTCATAGCATTCGTCGTAAATGTCGGCGGTTATCTCGACCACCGTCTCTCCCTTGGCAACGCAGAAGTAGTAAACGGTCGAATCCGCGTCGTCCATATGGTAGGAGAACGCCTTGGCGTCTATGCCGCAGAGCTTAACGTCAAAGCTCTTTTCGGCGGAGATGTTCTCCGAGACCGAGCGCAGCTTGGAGATGTAATTCATATAGATCTCATAGACCTCATCGCGTGTGCGGTCGCTGCGGTAGGTCAGCTCTATCTGGCACGGGGGCTCGTCCGCCTTGGCACACTTGCCGTTTTTGTGGCGCAGGCGCATTACGTTAGCGTCGGAGATCTCCCAGCCGTCGGGAATCTTAACGGTGAGAACGCCGTTCTCAACCTTGGTTTTAAAGCGGTTCGTTTTGATCGCCGGGAAATCATAAACCTGAGTTACGGTTTTTCCGTTCCTGTCGGTCACTTTTTCATAGAGGTTTCCCCACGGATCCTGCGCAACTTCGCCGCCCTTTTGAGTGACGATGACGTGCGTTTTGCCGTCCTTGTCCGTGACTATGTCGGATTTTCCGCAGGCGGTCAGCCCGATACCGAGCAGCGCCACCGAAGCGGAAAGTATCATAATGGATTTTTTCACAGATTACGCCTACTTTACAATTTTATTCATTATTGAAGTATATCATTACACGGCGTAAAAGTCAATCGGATAAAGCGTATAAAAATAAATCCGATACAGCTCAAAAATAGTGCAAAAAGTTAGTGACAAACAGGCATTTATATGTTATAATACCCTATATTAATATCTATCTTTATAACCAAGTTAAGGAGATTTCGTTTATGGAAATTAATTCGGCGTTGTCGCTTATTATGAAGGGTACCGAAAGCACCCTGAATTCAAACGGCTTCAGTATAATAGTTCCCGAGGGCACAGGCAGGGACGAACCGCCCGTTGCTCAGGTCAACGGGCACAGCATCGTGACCTACGGCGGCAAAAAGGGCACGGTAAAAATAGACTTCTTTGAGGGCAAGATATCCCTTTTCTGCTCGGCGGCTCAGGCCGACAAGGCGGTCGACAACGATTTCAAAAAGATGTCGACGAGCCTTTTTGACCCCGAGACTTCGGACAACAGGGATATTTCATATATCGTCAACGAGTTCTGTGACAGCATCAACGAAACCTATGCCAAGAAGGACAAGTCCAAGTCGAAGCTGCCGCAGCCTGTCTCAAAATCCGCCGCGAAGAGCGGATCGGTATATTACGACGTGCTGACTCTCGGCAGCAGGTTCGCTCAGATATATCCCGAGCTCAAACAGGCGTACAAGGAGAATATTGAAAAATACGGCGAATTCCTTGCGGACGAATTTTTCGTGAATTACGGCAACGCCAAATTCCGCGAGACGGTCAGGGAAAACGACCCGACCCAGATGAAAAAGCTCTTTAATATGCTCAACGAGGTTTACAACGACGGCACGAATCAGACTCAGAGCGTTATCGTCGTCACGATTCTCGGATCGCTTTACGACGACGAGGCGCTGCTTGCAAACTGTGTGGACTATATGGACGACATGACCCTCTCTGTCATCGAGGTCAACAAGCTCCTCAAAAAGTCCCCGTCCTACAGGGCAAAGCTGGAGCATCCGCCGCTTTACAAGCCTAAGAGGGTAAAGAAGAGCATTCCATTTTTAAATCAGCTGAACGGAGGTAATTGATTTTGGACAGGGAAGAAAGGAAAGAGCCTATCACGGTTACCGAAGACGTTCTCGATGAAACTATGCTTGACGCGGAAATGGATACTGCGGTTACCGAAGAATACGGCGCAGATCAGATACAGGTTCTCGAGGGACTGGAGGCGGTGCGCAAGCGCCCGGGTATGTATATCGGTTCCACCGGCCCCAAGGGTCTGCACCATCTTGTATATGAGATAGTGGACAACTCGATTGACGAGGCTCTCGCCGGCTTCTGCACGCACGTGGAGGTCGACATCCTGCCGGACAACGTGATCAGCGTCAGGGACAACGGCAGAGGCATCCCCGTTGAGATCCACGAAAAAATGGGCATCCCCACGCTGACGGTCGTTCTGACCGTCCTGCACGCCGGCGGCAAGTTCGGCGGCAGCGGATACAAGGTGTCAGGCGGTCTGCACGGCGTAGGCTCCTCGGTCGTCAACGCCCTCTCCGAATGGATGGAGGCCGAGGTGTCAAGAGACGGCCACGTCTATTATCAGCGCTTCGCACGCGGCAACGCGGACGGAGATATGAAGGTGATCGGCGACACGGACAGGACGGGAACGCTCATCCGCTTCAAGCCTGATCCCGAGATATTTACGGAGACGACCGAATTCAGGTTTGAGGATCTTGAAAAGCGTCTGCGCGAGTCCGCGTTCCTCAACGCCGGATTATCTATCACCCTGACCGATTCGCGCGACCCGGAAAACGTCGTCGAAAAGGTTTATCAATACGAGGGCGGTATTTCAAACTTTGTTGAATATATCAACGAGAGCAGGGCGGTTACCCCTCTCCACACTCCGCCCATACATTTTTCCGTTACGACCGGGGACAGGAGCGCCGAGGTCGCAATGATGTATAACGACAGCTACAACGAGGTCATATATTCATTCGCGAACAACGTCAACACAGTCGACGGCGGTACGCACGAGACGGGCTTCAAATCCGCGCTCACAAGGGTTTTCAATGATTACGGCAAAAAATACGGCATCCTGAAGGACGGCGACAAGAACCTCTCCGGCGAGGACGTCCGCGAGGGACTGACCGCAGTAATAAGCGTCAAGCTGACCGACGCGGAGTTCGAGGGTCAGACCAAGGGCAAGCTCGGAAATACGGAGATGGCGGGTCTTGTATCCTCCATGGTATACGGCAAGCTCTTCACATATTTTGAGGAGAACCCCTCGGTCGCAAAGGTCATCTTCTCCAAGGCTCTCGACGCTTCGCGTGCGAGGGAGGCGGCGAGAAAGGCGCGCGACCTTGCCAGGAGAAAGGGCGCTCTCGAGAGCAACTCTCTGCCCGGCAAGCTCAGCGACTGCACCGAGAAGGGCGCGAAGGACACAGAGATATACATCGTCGAGGGTGATTCCGCAGGCGGCTCCGCCAAGCTCGGCAGGGACAGCCGCTTCCAGGCCATACTTCCGCTGTGGGGCAAGATGCTCAACGTGGAAAAGTCGAGGCTTGACAAGGTCATCTCAAACGACAAGCTGATACCGGTCGTGACCGCGCTGGGCACGGGTATCGGCGAGGATTTCGACATAAGCAAGATAAGATACGAAAAGATAGTTATAATGGCGGATGCCGACGTTGACGGCGCCCATATCAGAACGCTGCTTCTCACATTTTTCTTCAGATATATGCGTCCGCTCATAGAGGAGGGGCACATCTACCTCGCTCAACCGCCGCTGTTCAAGGTCTCAAAGGGTAAAAAGAGTATGTACGCCTTCTCCGACGAGGAGCGCGACGAGATCTCCGAGGAGCTCGGCGGAGGCTGTGATATCCAGCGCTACAAGGGTCTTGGTGAAATGGATCCCGAGCAGCTTTGGGAGACGACCATGGATCCCAAAACGCGAACCATGCTCCGCGTGACTCTCGAGGACGCCATGGAGGCGGACGAGACCTTCTCCGTGCTCATGGGCGACAAGGTCGAGCCGAGACGCGCGTTCATTGAAAAGAATGCGAAATACGTTCAGAATCTTGATGTTTAAGGAAGGGGGAATTTGACTTGGCTAAAGAAATAAACCATAACGACGAGGATTTCAGACAGAACCTCGCCGACACAAAGATCTATAATATAGATATCAATAAGGAAGTCAAAAAATCCTTCCTCGATTATTCCATGTCGGTCATTGTCTCCAGAGCACTGCCCGACGTGCGCGACGGACTTAAACCCGTCCACCGCCGCATTCTTTATACGATGTTTGAGAATAATCTCACTCCCGAAAAGGCGTACAGAAAATGCGCCGATACAGTCGGCTCCGTTCTGGGACGCTACCATCCCCACGGCGACGCTTCCGTCTATGACGCGATGGTGAGGCTCGCTCAGGATTTCTCAATGAGATATCCCCTTGTTGACGGTCACGGCAACTTCGGCTCCATTGACGGTGATCCTCCGGCGGCTTACAGATACACCGAGTCGAGGATGAGCAAGCTCTCGCTCAAAATGCTCTCGGATATCGACAAGAACGCGGTCGATTTCACAACGAACTACGACGACAGACTCAAGGAGCCGACGGTGCTTCCCTCGCGTTTCCCGAACATTCTGGTCAACGGCTCGATGGGTATTGCCGTAGGTATGGCCACCAACATTCCTCCGCACAATCTGCGCGAGGTCATTGACGGTATGTGCTGTCTGATAGACGATCCGGACGCAGGTCTGGACGAGCTCAACGAGCACATCAAGGGCCCCGACTTCCCCACGGCGGGCATCATCATGGGCAGATCGGGTATCCGCGCCGCTTACGGCACCGGCAGGGGCAGGATAATCGTCCGCGCCAGAGCCGAGATACTGGAAAAGAACAACGGCAGATTCTATATCAACGTCACGGAGCTTCCCTACGGCGTGAACAAGGCGAGGCTCATCGAGAGCATAGCGAACCTTGTCAAGGAAAAGAAGATAGAGGGTATCTCCGACATCAACGATTATACCAACAAGAGCGGCATGAAGATCACCATCGATCTCAAGCGCGACGCAAATCCGCAGGTGGTTCTCAACCAGCTCTATTCGTTCACACAGCTCCAGTCGACCTTCAGCGTGAATATGCTTGCCATAGTCAACGGCGAGCCCAAGGTGCTCACGCTCAAAGAGGTGCTTTGGAACTACATCAAATTCCAGGAGGAAGTAATAACAAGGCGCACGGAGTTCGACCTTAAAAAGGCTCAGGACAGGGCGCATATACTCGAAGGTCTGCTGACTGCGCTTGATTTCATAGACGAGGTCATAAAGCTTCTGCGCGAATCAAAGAGCATCAGCGACGGCAAGGAGGCCCTTATGGAGCGTTTCGGCCTTGACGATCCGCAGGCGCAGGCGATAGTCCAGATGAGACTCGGACAGTTGACGGGACTTGAGCGTATCAAGGTCGAAAACGAGCTTGACGAGCTGAGGGCGAAGATAGCCGAATGGCTTGAGCTGCTCTCGAGCGAGGCTAATATCCTTGCGCTTGTCAAGAAAGAGGCGCTGGAGCTTGCCGAAAAATTCGGCGACGAGCGCCGCACTGTCATTGAGAATGTTTCCGGCGAGGTGGATATCGAGGATCTTATCCCCGAAAAGACCTGCGTTTTCACATTCACGGATTTCGGATATATCAAGCGCATACCCATGGAGGAATACTCCACCCAGAAGCGCGGCGGCAAGGGAGTCAAAGGCCTTACGCGGCGCGAGGACGATATTGTTCAGACTCTTTTCACCGCCTCCACGCATGATCAGATAGCCTTCTTCACCACGCGCGGCAGAACCTTCAGGCTGAAGGGCTATGAGATACCCGAGGGCTCAAGGACAAGCAAGGGAATGAATATAGTCAATCTGCTTCCGCTTGAGGGCGACGAAAAGATATCCTCGATGAACAGAATAAAGAACGACGACGAATACAAGTATCTCTGTATGTTCACCCGCAGGGGAATCATCAAGAGGACGGCGATCAGCGAATATCAGAATATCCGCCGCACCGGCGTTATCGCGATCAACCTTGACGAGGGCGACGAGCTTGCGTGGGTCAGGACTACCGGCGGCAACGACGATCTGATAGTCGCCACGCGGGACGGCATGAGCATACGCTTCAATGAGAACGACGCCAGACCCATAGGCAGAACGGCGAGGGGAGTCAAGGCGATAGAGCTCAGAGAGGGCGACGAGGTGGTCGGAATGACTGTCGTCGAGCAGGGCAAGACCATCCTCACAGTAAGCGAGACCGGATACGGCAGACGCAGCAGCTTTGACAATTACCGCGTCCAGTCCAGGGGCGGAAAGGGTCTTATCAATTACCATACCGAGACCTACGGCAAGGTCGCGGCGGTCACATCGGTCGACGATGAAGACGATATCATCCTTATCTCCTCGGACGGCATCATAATCAGAATACCCGCCTCGGATATCAGCACCTTTGCGCGTCCCTCAAAGGGCGTCAGGGTAATGCGTGTCAACGGCGGCGAAAAGATAATCACCCTCACCCCGGTCAAAAATATAGGTGAGGAGGACGCCGCCGGCGCCGATGACGGGCAGGAGAACGAAGTCTCCGAAGAATAACCATTAAAACAACGGAGG
>JAFSXA010000079.1 GCA_017450135.1 Clostridia bacterium
CTCTCTTTGCCGGGCTGAGTGAGCGTGCCGCGGTACTCTCTTATCTCGTCCGCATTCAGATCGTCTACATACGCCTTGCCGTCCTTTATCAGCTTGAGCGCGCACTCGTACACAAAATCAAAATAACCCGAGGCGTAGCAGACCTTATCCCATTTGAAGCCGAGCCAGCTTATATCCTCCTTGATGGCGTCGATGTATTCGACGTCCTCGCGCGAGGGATTGGTGTCGTCAAAGCGGAGATTGCAGATCCCTTTATACTTTTCCGCGGTTCCGAAATCTATGCACAGAGCCTTTGCGTGACCTATGTGGAGGTAGCCGTTCGGCTCCGGCGGAAATCTCGTCTGCACCCTTGTGTTCACACCGGCGGCGAGATCCTCGTCAATAAAATCATGTATGAAATTGGAAACTGTTTTTTCTTCTTCCAAAGTAAATCCCCCTTACAGGCGTTATATCACGTTTCCGGGCAGTCCGGAGTTCATGCAAGCTGAGCGAGCATATCGTTGAGCCTTGCTCTGACCTTATCCTCGCCGAGAATAGCCATTATCGAATACAGATCGGGCGTGTTGCGCCGCGAGGTGACCGCGATCCTGATAACGGTCGAAACGTCTCCGACGTGACCCTTGAAGGCGTCGGGTGACTTTTTATACTCCTTGACGTTCGGGGTAAAGCCGAGCGGCTCGCAGAGCTCCTTTATCCTGCCGAACCATGTGTCCTTGTCGTCGTTGATATCGAACACCTCAAGATACGCCCTGAGCACGGCGGCGGCGTCCGCAGAGGAAATATTCTCCGGCAGAGTGTAATCCGGGGTGTATAGCTCATCGTAGAAATAGGAAATGTAGTTTTTGACCTCATCCCACTTGGCTATATCCTTACGCGGCTTCGCCGTGCCCCTGTCAATCGAAAGGATGGTCTTGGCGCGTTCCCCGTCCGCTCTGAGCAGAGCGCATAGCTCTTCATCATTCTCACCAGCCCATGCAAGGGTTTTATCATAGACCTCGTCGGCGGTCATAAGCGAAATCACGTTTTTGCTGACGTCGTTGAGCTTATTCAGATCGAAGAGCGCACCGCTTGCGCTCATCTTTTTGAGATTGAACGGGAACTCGCTCTGCGGCGCGGTTTTGTTTGCCCTGCGCCAGTCCTCAAAGTTGGAATTGGCTATTGTGAGCAGATACTCAATAACGCTCTCCTTCGGGTAGCCGCTCTCGGAATAGAAGGATACGGATGCCTCGGGATCCTTGCGCTTTGAGAGCTTGCGCTTGCCGCCGTTGTCCTCCTTCATTATCGGTGAGATGTGGGCGTATTTCGGCACCCTGAAATCACAGCATTTGAAAAGCTGGATATGGAGCGGAACAGAGGATATCCACTCGTCGCCGCGCACAACATGGGTCGTCCTCATAAAGTGATCGTCGACCGCGTGGGCAAAATGGTAGGTCGGTATCCCGTCGGTCTTGAGCAGAACAACGTCCTGAATGTTCTCGGGCATCTCGATTTTTCCCTTGATAAGGTCGTCGAATTTTATCCTGTTTTCGGGGTTTCCCGGTGATCTCAGGCGCAGGGTGTAGGGCATACCGGCTTCAATATTTTTCTGCTGCTGCTCAAAGGTGAGCTCCCTGCACTTGGCCCATTTCCCGTAATAGCCCTTGAGATCGGCGCCCTCCTTTTCCTGCTCGGCGCGTATGTCGTCAAGCTCCTCTTCGGTGCAGAAGCAGGGATAGGCAAGTCCCTTGAGCACAAGCGACTTTGCGATGGCATGATATATCTTTTTACGCTTGCTCTGCCGGTAAGGGCCGTAAGCTCCGCTCTCGGAATTGAGGCCGTTTACACCCTCGTCGGCATCTATCCCGAAATCCGAAAGCCCCTTGATGATGGCAGTGACTCCGTCCTCGACCTCGCGCTTTTTGTCCGTGTCCTCGATACGCAGGAAGAATACACCGTCGTCGGTCGTCCGCGTAGTCAGCTTTGAGATCATGGCGGCAAAAAGGCCGCCGAGATGCAGAAAGCCGGTCGGGCTGGGCGCGAATCTCGACACCCTCGCGCCCTCGGAGATCGCCCTCGTAGGATAGATCTTTTCATAATCCTCAGGCGTTTCGGACGTATCCGGAAAAAGCAGATTGGCAAGCTTTTCATAATCGTTCACTGTTATTGCCCCTTTGTACAATATAAAAATTCAACTTATATTATCGCAGAAAAACGCGCAAGTATCAAGGGTTAAAGTAAAATTTTCCTTTAAATAATCCCCTTGGCGCTTCAAAAGGCCGCCGTCTGCGTTTTCCGTCGGTAAAACCTCGCGCCAAACATTGACAAAATCACGATTTATTGCTATATTATATAGGTGATCAGCGATCAAATCTACCCGTTTAACGGGTAGTTTCGCAATCGGCAACCCCTGTCACCGCACTTAACGGTCAAAATTCAAAAGAAACAAGGTGGTTTTCATGAACAAAGTAACAGAACTCTATTGCAGAGCATATCAGCGCACATTCAAGGTCGCGGAATCATTTTTTGACTGGGCTGAGCCTCAGCTTCTGAAGGGGCCCGGCGCGATAAAGGAGCTGCCCGCTCTGGTAAAGGCGAAGGGCGTTTCCTCTGTCCTCGTCGTTACCGACAAGGGACTCATGGGACTCCATTTGCTTGACAGCCTCTTTGAGAACCTTGAAAAGCAGAATATCGAATACGTCGTATTTGACGGAGTTCAGCCGAATCCCTCTATCGAAAACATCGAGCAGGCGAGAAGGCTCTACCTCAGAAACGGCTGCAACGGTATAATCGCGTTCGGCGGCGGCTCCCCGATGGACTGCGCAAAGGCCGCCGGCGCAAGGATAATGAATCCCAACAAGACGGTCAGCCAGATGCGCGGCGAGCTCAAGATACGCCATAAGCTTCCGCCGCTGTTCGCCGTTCCCACGACCGCAGGCACAGGCTCGGAGGCCACTCTCGCCGCCGTTGTTACCAATATGCAGACGCATGAAAAATATGCGATCAACGATCCCAAGCTCCGCCCGAAATACGCGGTGCTCGATCCCGAGCTCACCACCGGCCTGCCGAAGGGCATAACCGCGGCAACGGGTATGGACGCTCTCACCCACGCGGTTGAGGCTTACATCGGTCTCAGCGGCACGCCGTCCACGGACGATTATGCCGAGAAAGCGACAAAGCTGATTTTTGAAAACCTCGAGACCGCTTACAACGACGGCAAAAACCTTGAGGCGAGGGAGAATATGCTCGTAGCGTCGTTCTATGCAGGCATGGCGTTCACAAGGGCATACGTCGGTTACGTCCACGCAATAGCCCACAACCTCGGCGGACTTTACGGAACGCCTCACGGCCTTGCCAACGCGGTCATCCTTCCGCACGTCCTCGACTATTTCGGAAGCACGGCGTATTACAAGCTTGCAAGACTTGCCGATATCGTCGGCATAGCCGGACTTGACGACACGGAAAAGGCGATAAAATTCACAGAGGCCATCAGGCAGATGAATATGAGCATGAATATTCCCGAGCACTTCGACTTCATTAAAGAGGAGGACGTTCCCCTGCTTGCAGAGCGCGCTCTCAGGGAGGCCAACCCCCTCTATCCCGTCCCCAAGATCATGGACAAGGCGGACTGCGAAGCCGTTATAAGGGAGATCATGGGCTGAATACAGAAATAGAACAGGGAGCTGTCGTATTAAGCCGCGCTTAATCACGACGGCTCTTTTTATTAATGCAGGAGGAACATCTTGACACGCAAAGAGATCATTGAATATGCCGCAGCTCAATACGGCAGCGAGCCCGAATATCTATGGACACGCTACCCCGGCTATGCGGTTTTCCGCCACCGCGGCAGCGGAAA
>JAFSXA010000009.1 GCA_017450135.1 Clostridia bacterium
GTTGCCGGCGTCAAGAAGCCTTCCTTCACCGTTACGGCAAAGCTCATTGATCGTCATTATCGGTATCTTCCTCCGGTTCGGCCGTCTCATCGGTACCGACGGGGTCGTTGATGTTTTCCTGCTCCATACCGAGCGCGACCTTGAGGGAGGCTATACCGACCTCTATAATATCATCCTCAGGCTCCTTGGTGGTTATCCTCTGCATCCAGAGACCCGGGGCGGATAATATCCTGGTGCACAAATTGACGTGCCTGGACGAGAGCCTTATCAGCTCATAGCCTACGCTCATTATGATCGGGAAGATCAGCAGCTTGATGCACATCCACAGCGCCTTGTGTTCCCTGACGCCGGGGAAGATAAGAACAGTAACTGTTGAAATTATGATGCCGATTATGAGCATAAGGAATATGAAGCTCGTACCGCAGCGGGGATGGAATCTCTGCTGCTTGCGGACGTTCTCGACAGTCAGCTCAAGTCCGCTCTCGTAGCAGAAGATAGACTTGTGCTCCGCACCGTGGTACTTGAAAAGGCGTTTGATATCCTTCATATTTGAAACAGCCCACATATAGCCAACGAAGATTATTATCCTCATCACGCCCTCGATAGCGGGCTTGATCGCGTTTTCTCCGCTGCCGAGTATAAGGTCGGCGACAGCCGACGGCAGCCACATGAACAGGAAGAATGCGAGCGCAAAGCCCAGTATTCCAGATATAACCCCTATCACGGACATCATCTTGGGGCCGAAATGCTCGGAAAGCCACTTGTCGAGCTTGCTCATATCCTCGGGATCTCCGTCCTCGTCGAGCGCAGTCGTCTTTTCCACCGATTCCATCATGCACTTGTAGCCGAAGATCATCTGCTCTATGAAATTTACCGGTCCGCGGATAAAGGGAAGCGCGGCAAATTTGTATTTATCCCTGAGCATCGTTACCTTTTTGAGTTGAGTTTCTATCCTGCCGTCCGGCAGTCTGAGCGCAACGGCAACACCCTCGGGGCCGTTCATCATAACGCCCTCTATCAGAGCCTGTCCGCCGACGGTGATCTGCTTATTGTCAGCCATTATCATTTTCCTCCATTGATTTCTTTTCGTTCTCCCGGGCTATTGCCTCGTCAATGTCCCACACGTCGTCGAGCTCAACGTGATCTATGTCGAATACGATCGTAACTGTGGTACCGACTCCCTCTTTGCTGTCTATATCAAAGCTTCCGTTATGGAGCTTGACTATCTCGTCGACCACGGCCAGACCGATGCCCGAGCCGTGGGCAGTCATATTTGTCTTATAGAACTTTTCCTTAACGTGCGGCAGATCCTTCTCGGAGATACCGCAGCCCGTATCGGTGAAGCTTATGGTTATCGTGTCGTCGCTTACTGCGGCGCTGACCGTTATCCTGCCGCCCTGGCCGGTGTATTTGAGCGCGTTGTCGAGGATATTTACAAAGACCTGCTTGATCCTGTCCGGGTCGCCGTCCATGGGCGCCGGAAGGTTGGGCGCGTTGTAAACAAGCTCTATCCCCTCGCGCATCGACCTGTCCTTGAAAGCAAACACGGTCTCGTCGAGCTCGGCGAGAATATCCATCTTTTCGATCTTAAGATTCATCCTGCCGCTCTGCATACGCGAGAAATCGAGCAGCTCTTCAACTATCCCGTTTAGACGGGTGGACTCATTGATTATTACATTCATGCCGCGCTGAGTGAGCGCCGGGTCGGTGTCGCCGATCTGCAGCAGGGTCTCTCCCCAGCCCTTTATGGCCGTCAGAGGTGTTCTGAGCTCATGTGAAACCGTAGATATAAAATCGTTCTTTATCTTATCCGACGTGCTGATTTTTTCAGCCATATTGTTGATAGTGTCGCAGAGTTCGCCGATCTCGTCCTTATACAGGTAGTGGTCGATCTTGACTTCATAATTCCCCTCGGCAATCATCTTGGCGGTGTCGTTTATCTCCCTGACCGGCTTTACTATGGAATTGATGAAAATTACTCCGGTCAGCACTATCAGCAGAACGATCACGACAAAGGCAAGAGAGAAGATCAGATACCAACTGTTTATCTGCGCATTTATGTCATCGAGCGAAATCATATATCTGACCGCACCGATCATATTACCCTCGCTGTCTGTAAGTATCCTCGTCAGCGTGGTTATACTCTCACCCGAATCAAGCTTACCCGTCCACTCCGCGTAATGCTTCTCGCTCGTGAGAGCGTTCTCATACTCGGGGATCTCGGTATACTGGCTGACCGGGAAGCCGCTGGAGGAAACAATTACCTTTCCGTACCTGTCTATCATCCAGACCTCCATCGAGGTCTTATCGGTAAAATCGTGGATAAACTCCCTTGCCCCCGATTCAAAGCTGCTGTCATCGGTTGAAAAGCCCTCAAAATAAGTATCCACTATGGAATTGGAGTAGGATTTAATTCTCCTGCTGACTGATGAATAATAATAGTAATGGAGAATATAAGCGGCGGCGATAAATATTATGAGCAGGACTGCTACTACAGTTATCAGCGTATGGAAAAGCCAGCGCCTCGTCAATCCGCTTGAGCCGTACTTTTGGAATACGCCGTCTTTATTATCCGCCACTTTTACTCCCCCTTTCCACGATATTATGACCGCGTCAGATCCATTTATAGCCGAGGCCCCATATCGTTATCAGGTGCTTCGGGTTTGAAGGATCGTCCTCTATCTTCTTTCTGATTCGTCTGATATTGACGTCAACTATCTTTTCTTCACCGAAATACTCGCTGCCCCACACGTGCTCGAGAATATCTGTTCTGCTGAGAGCGGAGCCCTGATTCTGCATGAAGAATTCGATAATCTGGAATTCAACCTGTGTAATGTCTATGTACTTGCCCGCCCTCGTCAGGGAACGGCTCTTGCAGTCGAGCCTGAAATCGCCGGAGACAAGTATATCCTTGTTCGCCTGGGTGTCCTCAACGCTTTTTACGGCGGCGACCCTTCTTGAAAGAGCATCGACTCTCGCAGTAAACTCCGAGGGTGAAAAGGGCTTGGTGATATAGTCGTCGGCGCCAAGCAGCAGACCGGTGACCTTGTCCATCTCCTGGGTTTTTGCTGTCAGCATCATTATGCCTATGTTGCTGCTCATGCTCCTGAGCTTTTTGCACAGCTCAAGGCCATCCATGCCCGGCATCATGATATCAAGCACGGCTATGGATATATCGTCGCTTTGAGCCTTATATTTTTCGTATGCGTCAAGTCCGTCCACGGCCTCGATAACATCATAGCCCGCCCTTTGAAGATTAATTATGATAAACTCTCTTATGGCCGCCTCATCCTCAGCAACCAGTATTTTTACATTACTCATTTTTCCCTCCGAAATCAGTTATTATCAGACTCTCGGTAAGCAGCTTTTCACTAACACCGAAATCCCTGCCCGCCTGCGTGATATTGCCTGAAAAGACAGTCTCGCCGCTGGTCGTGAGAGTCTCGTAATCCTTGTATTTTTGCGAAGAATCCGAATCGCCCTTTTTATAGGAAGCAAGGGTAAACAGCAGCTCGCCGGCCTGCATTGTGGAATCGTTCCATCTGTAATAGCTCCAGATCCCGTCCGTGCCCCTGACAGTTAACCGCCCGACCCAACTGCTCTTGATTTTAAGAATGTAACCGAGCCTGTCGTTAACTATCGAATACTGGACTGCCTTGAGCTGGCCTCCCTCGAATTTCACCCACTTCGTGTAGTACATTGAAAGAGATGATGTGTCACCCGTTACAGCCGAACCTGCCGCCGTCTGCGAAGTCAGCTTGACAGAGGCTCCGCGCATCTCGACGCTTGTAGGTATCTCGAGCCTCTTGTCGTCGTCAATATCAAAGGACACAGCCCTGTTGCTTCTCAGGCTGACCTTGGTGGACTGAGAATTGATATCGAACAGCG
The DNA here is from genome assembly GCA_017450135.1 of Clostridia bacterium. Taxonomy (GTDB): domain Bacteria; phylum Bacillota; class Clostridia; order Oscillospirales; family Acutalibacteraceae; genus CAG-488. The sequence continues at coordinate 3,889 of JAFSXA010000009.1, forward strand.
GGGCCATCAGAGTTCTCTCATTATCGTCCCAGTAGTAAAGCTCCGTTATCATCTGCTGCTCGCCCTTGTATGCCTCAACAAAAATCAGGTTCGCTTCATCTGTTTTCTCCGGAGTGACAGACGCATATGCAGAGATATTACCGTCCGCCCTTGCTTCTCCGAGAAGGATAATATCACCGGAATCCCGGGAATAAGAGTAAACTCGGGCATAGGCGGCAGGATTGGCAGGCTGAGAGGAATCGAGCGTCATAGTGAAAATATCGTCGATCCCGTCGCCATTGACGTCAAAGACATTTAACGAGCTGTATGGAAAAGTTTCAGAGGACGCTACGTTTTTTTCACCGAAGTAATAGACGGAGAACGTCATGGCGGACTTGCTCCCGAACAGCTTCCATCCGATTATTATCTCGTCCTTATCATCATTATTCAAATCTCTGAAGATCACGCAGTCGACCGAATTGCCGAGGCCGTCAAATTTACTGACCTGCTTCCATTCGTTATCAGTGTAATTGAAAAACGACAGCTTGACCGTGTTTTCGTCGTCGTTGACGGCATGCTCGCTCATCCTGTAAAACACAAGAGCCTCCTCGTTGGAGTCCGAGTCATAATCAAAGGTAATAAATGCGGAGCGGTAATCGCCGTTCTCCGGGGAAAGAAGATCAAAATTTCCGTCGACAGTGCGCTCAAAATCGTCCTGAAGATCCTGGTATTTTCCGGAAAGCTTAGGGGGTCTGATAAGGCTGTCGAAGCTCTGCATCCTGAATCCGCAGCCGCCGAGCAGAGCCACAAGGATGAGCGCTGAGAATACAGCGGCAAACGCTTTTGCTGTTTTCATGACGGTCGCCTCCTTTTATCCGGCTGGGAAACAGAATACAATTACCGATTCTTTACAATTTTTCGTATTATTATAGCACAAACGGTATTGACAATACAACACTTAAAACCAAATTTATTATTTTGTTTACAAATTGATCCCCGATCAAGGGAAAATATATTGATTTAATGAAAAAAAGGAGTAAAAAAAGCCTTCCGCAGCCTGTTAAGCCGCGAAAGACTGTTTTTTCGGATTTTCTTTCCGTCTCACTCCGTAACGGAGACCTCGGCGTAGTAATTGCCGGTGACCCAGCAGCTGTCCGAATCTTTGACGTATACAGTCATAGCTATCCTGCTCGGCTCCTCGGTCAGCTCCACGTTATTGAGATCGATCTTACCGTAGACCGAATCATCGGTCAATGCGTCTACTGCCGATTCCTCGCCCGAAACACTTATTGAACCGGTGTTTCTGAGGCTGACCTTAACAGAAGCGTCCTCGGCGTACCCGAAGGCCGTGACGTTTTTCTGCGAGAGTGTGAGCTGGCCGGAGGTTATTCCGTCGACATCAACGTTGACCCGGAACGAATCCGTACCGTCAAGCACCTTGACATCCGTGATCGAGGACGCCGAAAAATTGAATACATGGCTGTTCTTCGTAAGCTTTGTGAAATCCACAACGCCGACATTGACCTGTTTATCAGAGGTGCTTCCGTTCTGAAGCACGGCAACCTTGGCGCTCGACGGCGTGCAGACGTAGCTTAAAGGGTTGTTTATATAAGCGCCGGGAGCATTTTTAAAGGTGACGGCGGTGGGCAGAGTCATCACCTTGTAAACAGGCAGCGTTACCGGCACCTTGAGCTGAGACTCGCCGTTAATGCTGATATACTGCGACACTTCCTCGGTGCCGTTATATATCAAAAGCTCGGACTCGTAGGTTTCCGACACCTTTAAAGGCGAATCTATCCCGATATCCGCGTAAACCGTCTGCACCTTGTCCATCTCCGTCTTTGCGCCGGATAGGGTTACGGTGGGTATCGAGACTATGATATCCTTTTCGCTGAAGGTATAGCCGTCGGCTGTCAGGGAGTCAAGCTCAGTAACGATCCTCGGCGTGACCTCAAACTCCTTCTCCTCGTACTTATCGAAATACACGTCGATATAATCCTCTGATGTTGACACGATCTCATAATCTGCATCCGCATTGGTCTTGGTTATCTTCAGCTGGAGGCTGTGATGGCCGGCGGAATTAACATATGCCGTCTGAGCGGTGACCTCAAAATCAGATGCAGAGAGCAGACTTCCACCGACAACATACCTGTTTCCCCTGACGGTGATGTCAACCGTATACTCCTTCTGACCGAAGATCTGCAGTCCGAGCTTGTCCGGCACACTGTTTTCCATTTCGATCTTGACGGGAACGTCCGTTATGTCCTTTTCAACTATCGGGGCGTATTCAAGGGCTACGACTATCCAAAATATAAACGCAACCGCTATCGAGAAGAGAATAAGAAATTTTGTGTTGGAAAAAAGTCTTCTGAGACTGAGTTTTTTACCTCTCATTTTTTCTTTCTCTCCTTTATCCTGGTTATGAAAGAAGCCATTGCGCCCTGTTCCTTTTTATTCTCCTGCGGATTCAGTACGTAATCCATGAGCCTTTCGATCAGAACGCCGTCAGAAACAGACCGCTCAAGGCTTCCTGCGCAGGCAATCGATATTGAGCCGGTCTCCTCGGAGACGACAACTACAACCGCGTCGCTCTTTTCACTGATACCCAAAGACGCACGGTGACGTGTGCCGAGCTCGCTGCTTATGTTGGAATTGTCGGTCAGCGGAAGTATACAGCCCGCCGCACAGATCCTGCCGTCCCTTATTACAACACCGCCGTCATGCAGCGGAGAGTTCGGAAAGAACAGACTTCCGATGAGCTCCCTTGTCACCCTGGCTTCTATCTTGGTGCCGGTATTCACTACGTCGCCGAGCATTGTGTCGCGCTCAAAAACTATAAGAGCGCCTATCTTCTTTTCACTCATATCGTTGCAGGCCTTGCATATCTCAAGGACCGCCTTCTTCCTGCGCTCATATAGGGCGTCGCCCTGCTGGGCGCCGAATATATTCAGGAACTTGAATCTGCTTCTGCCCATGGTCTCGAGCGCGTGTCTTATCTCCGGGGTAAAGAGGATGATAAGCACAAGTATAAAATCGCCGAGCAGGGTTTTAAAAAGATACGTGCTCGCCTGCATATTGAGCAGGTTGATTATAAAGTAGATCACGGCGACAAGAACTATACCCTTGAGGATCTGAATACCCCTCGTCTCCTTGAGCATCTTTATTGCGCTGAAAATAAGAAACGCGACGAATGCGATATCAAGCGTATCCGTTATAATATTATAAGACGAAAACAGCGCCACGAGTCTGTCCCACAGCAGGCTGAGATTATCCATAAAAGCGTTCATGAGTTACCTCCGATGAAATTGGCTTATTGATATCATAACACATATCAGCAGATTAATCAATAAGACAAACGCAGTGTGCGGCTATACCCTCGCCGCTCCCGGTAAAGCCGAGACCCTCCTCGGTGGTTGCCTTGACGCTGACGCAGTCAATACCGATGCCGCAGGCGCGTGCAATATTTGCACGCATCTGCTGAATATACGGCTTCAGCTTAGGTCTCTGAGCCAGAACGGTTGCGTCTATATTTACGATCCTGTAACCGTTCTCCGCTAACCTTCGCGCAACCAGCTCGAGCAGTACAAGGCTGTCCGCGCCCTCAAATTCAGGGTCGTCGTCAGGGAACATCCCTCCGATATCGCCGAGGGCAGCCGCCCCGAGCAGAGCGTCACTGACAGCATGGAGCAGGACGTCTGCGTCCGAATGGCCGAGCAGTCCCCTTTCAAACTCTATATCGACTCCGCCGAGGATCAGGCTTCTGCCCTCGACGAGCTTGTGGACATCATAACCGTGACCGATTCTCATTTTTCTTCCTCCGTTATCAAGGCGGCCGCCGCCTTGTATTCATCATAGGTCATAAATATATTGATTATTTCGAGCATTGCTTTTGCGGACATACGCTCCGGCAGGCCGGCGTTCCTCAAAAACGTCTTCCTCCTTGCAGAGCTTCCGCTGCCGCCGCTGAGGCCGTCCTCATAGAAGTCAAGAGCAGTCACCCTGCGCCTGTCGGAGCTCTCAACGTTACTGCATAACACTCCCGCCTTTTCAAGAGCTTCCTTTATAACCTCGGGGGCTACGCCCTCAACTCCGAGCTTGCCCTCGCGTGACGGTCTGTCCTTGCGCTTTTCCTTGCCGAAAATATCTGATATATAGGCGTTTGTTATATATTCCGGAGGGACTATACCGGTAAGGAACGACCTTATCATAAATCCTGCCGAATCGCTGTCGGTAAGTATAAGCAGACCCTTCTTTTCGGCAAGCTGTCTGAGAAGCCTCTGCTTCTCCTTATCCTTGAAAATACCGAAGCCCTCCGTCTCTATTATCACGGCGTCAACGACAGAATCGAGCTTGATCCTGTCGTATCTGCCCTCCACGACGATGACCTTATCTATTCTAAGCATACTTCTTCACCGTTAGCCGCGAGTATAAGGTATGCCACCGTCTTTTCAATGACCATACGCGCAGACGCCGATGTGTTCTTAAGGGCATAGTCTGCCCTTTCGAGTATTTCAAGAAAGGCTCTGAGCTGGCTAATGGTATAACCGGAGGCATTCCTCGCGGCGTTGGTCAGGCGGAATTCCTTGTTTCTGTAATTGAAATCAGCTGCCGCATCCGAAGCCCTGAGGCCTCCGGAGGTATATACCTTGGCTCTGTACATATCGATATACGGCGTCATAAGAGCGGCAAGAAGGATTATAGGATCCTCCTTCATGATAAACAGTGAATTCACCAGTGACATAGCCGCGTCCGCATTTCCGGAGTTCACGGCTTTTGCGAGATCGAAGGCTCTCGCCTGAACGTTTTTGACCGCTACGGCCTCAATATCATCCTTTGATATTGTTCCGTTACCCTTGTAGGCGCAGACCTTTTCGAGCTCATTCAGGAGATCGTTCATATCATCCCCGGCAAGGGAAACAAGGTGGCTTGCCTCACTGTAGCCGAGCTCACAGCCCCTTTGGGACGCGCCGCGCTGCAGAAGCTTGATAAGCTGGGAGATCGACGCTCTGCCGAATTCGGCGACATCACCGTATTTTGAGATAAGAGCGATTAGCTTCTTTGCCGTTTTCGACTTAGGATTGATATTTGTATTCGGGTTCGATATAACCAGCACCGTGGTCTCCGGTATGTCGGATATAAGCTCTTCGAGTGCTGCCGCCGTACCGGAGAGCAGTGAATCCAAAGGCATATCCTTGATAAGTATACAGGTGCGCTCGCTGAACACCGGCAGAGCCTCGACCGCCTCTGAAACAGGCAAAAGATCCATGCCGGCCGAGCCCTCATAGATATGAAGATTGAAATCCGCAAGCTCACGCGGGACAGCCTTTTTGACAAGGGTGTCCGTGTAATGCTTCACCAGATACTTTTCCTCTCCGTAAATCAAATAGAGTTTGGAAAAGCTTCCCTGACTAAGCTGCTTTTTCAATTGTTGTTCATTGATGAACGGCATAATTATCTCCAAAACAACTATTTTTCTGTCTTTATCCTGACACTGTCGCCCCTGATATCAATTTCGATATCGCCGGAGCCGGCGGTTGAGATCAACGGTACGCCGAGCCCGGACACAAAGGGTGCGATCCTATCATATGTATCCTTTTTGCACGACAGTATAACGCCGCCGAAGGACGAAACGTCGAGCGAATACGGTATCGTATCCGAGCAGACAAGGAAATCCGCAGAAGCAAATTCATCCGGTATTTCGGAATCTCTGCTGCAGCTTAACAGAAGCAGAAAGTCGACCTCATTGAAGGAGCAGTAAACAAGGCTGTAATCCTCCCCTGAAAAGTATCTGACGATCGCGCCCTTCCAGGCTTCGCAGACAGCGTCTGAGGCATTGACCGCATTGTCTGTCAGAATTTCGGGAACGACTGCGTCGCCCGAATAGACTACAGAATCGAAATTATACTCGGAAAGGATGGAAACGGTTTGATCCGAATCCGTCATTTTACCTCCCGGCACAGCGAAAAGGCAAGCGCTCTTAAGGTTGACGTCGTCGAGTTTATCGCAGAGGATACCAGCCGCAAGATAGCTGTCAAAGCCATTGCCGAGAAGTATCTTTTCACCGTCAGCTGCGGCTATTACGCCGACTCCGCCTTCAATGTCGGGTATGAATACCCGAGTCAGACCGCTGTAATATAAATATGAGGAAACCGAGCAGACCGCTATGCAGGCGCTCAATGAGACACATAAGGCTTTTGCGAGCGTTCGGCCTTTAAATACAATAACGCAAAACGCCGCAGCCGCAAGGCAAAGAAACGTCCCGATCCTCCAGAATACACCTTGCGTAGAGATCATGGCGAGCGGTGAACATGAGATCAGGGCAGTTACATTTATCACATACTTTGCAAGCAGGCCGGCCGCGACAGCCGCAAAGTCCGAGACGAGCGGTATTCCGTGAAACACAGCCGCCAGTCCGCCGAATATCATACACAGCGAAGCGGCGTAGCTCAGCAAAAAATTAGATATAACAGTTACCACGGACACGCTTCCGATAAAGAGGATCGTAACGGGCAGTGAGCCTGTCACCGCAGAAATCGAAACGAATATCAGGCTCAATAAGGGCTTCAAAACAGCTCCGAATATATTCGCAGGTAGCCTTGATAAAACGTACCTGTCGGCAACGGGATAAAGCGTGACAATTCCAAGGGTAGCCGTGAGCGAAAGTAAAAAGCCTATATCGGCGCAGACGTACGGATTTATCAGGAACATTATGAACGCTGCAAGCCCGAGTGAGTTCACGGAATCGGTCTGTCGGAAGAACAGGTTGCCGCACAGCAGCGCAATAAGCATGATCCCCGCCCTGCAGACCGAGCCGCTAAATCCGGCTACAGCCATGAACATCAAGGTAAAGACGATGCAGACCGCGGAATTCAGCCGCTTTCTGATCTTTGATATCTCCAGCAAACGGTAGAGCCCGAGCACCCAAACCGAAAGATGCAGTCCCGATACGGCAAAAAGCGGCATTACTCCTGCCGATCTGAAATTATCAACAGTTTCGTCACTTAAAGAGCTTTTATCGCCCAGCAGCAGACCGTTCACAACGCCGCCATATTCATTCGGCAGCTTATCAAAAACACGGTTCTTTATCTCCCTGCGGATCTTAAGGAGCCTGAGCCCAAGCGGCTGAGAATCATTTCTTATTACCTCAGTTTTATATTCATCGATGTTGTAGGCGTAAGCGCCCAAATAAACGCCCTTGGATCTGTAATAGAGATTGATCTGCCCGTTTGAGCCTCCGAGCTCATAGAGCCTGGCTTTAAACCTCACCGTATCATAAGGCTCGGCGCCGAGCTCGTTCGGCAGAGACAATCGCAGCCTGACGGATACGTCCTCGTCCGCGATCCTGTCTGTTTTCAGAATGTAATAGTATCTGTTATCGGAATGAGTCGGCTCGTCGATAAGCGTACCTGTTATCTCCGCCTCGTCACCGCAGAACGCTGCGGCATATCTGTAATTCTCACCGGCAGCGCCGATAAGCAGTCCCGAGAGA
>JAFSXA010000080.1 GCA_017450135.1 Clostridia bacterium
TAAATATTTTGAACTTACATCAGGAAAATTCCTGCGAGCACGGCGAGGATATATATGAGCAGGCTCAGCGCGTGCTTTTCCATCCGGGCCGATACTATGAAGTATACCGAGGGGATGAAGGCGAGGATTTTAATGACTATATTCGTCTTTTCGCCCTTGCCGTAAAGAAGCTCCCAGTTGCTAAGCGCGTCCTCATAGAGAGGCGCGTTGTTGCACAGCAGGGAAATGCCGAGATAGAGAAGGACCGCATAGACCCAGAATATCACGGTGTTCGGCGTAACTCTCAGATAGAACAGACCCACGAAGCCGCCTGTTGCCATACCGTAGCCGAACAGCCTGTTCATGAATCCGGGCAGATAGCAGATCAGGAAGTTCACTAACTTGCTCTTTGAGACGTCGTGCTCAACGTGGCCGCAGAGCTCGTTTGCCTGAAGATACCTTGCATCCTGGACGGGAACCGCAAGCATACGGCAGAAGAGGTGCTCCCAAAAGCCCTTCAGCAGGGCGCCGACGACTGTAAGATATTTTGAAATAACGAAGATCACGTTCATTCCACGTCACCCGTCCCTTCCATGAATATTTGCTCAAATGTTATTTTGCCGCTGATGCAGTCCTTGACCGAATCGAAGAATTCCACGGACTGATCCTTGAACAGGGTGTATATCTCGTCATAGGTAGTCTTGTCGTTGCACAGGTATGTGATAAGAGCCGCGGTGTTGAGTGCCTCAAGGGAGACCGAAGTGTCGGACGCCGCGTTCTGAAGAGTGATGTTGTAGCTCTCCTTTGCAGCCTCAAGAGCCTTTTCGTTGTCGTTGAGGAGCATATAGGCTATTGCCTGCTGACGCTGCAGCTCTGCGTCGCTTCCCTTTTCGATACCCTTTTTGCAGATGTTGATCGCTTCTTCAAACTTGCTCTGCCTGCGGAGTATCTCAGCCTTCATGCTGTAATAGTCGATACTGTCGGGGTTGTTCTTCTTCATTTCCTCGCAGAGGGAATCGGCGCTGTCAAAGTCGTTCTTGACAATATAGGACTTTATCGCATAGTAGTAGGACGTGATGTCGTTCACGTTCCTCTCTATGGAGGCCTTGCTCAATTCAAGCGCCTTGTCATACTCCTTGATCTCCCATGAAAGACCGATGTAGCTCGGAGCGTAGGCGTAGCCGAAATCGCCCGAGAGGTCATAAGCCTTCTGGTAGATGTTGAGGATGGTCTTGCTGTCCTTTTCGGCGTAATACGCAATGACGGATTCGTAATAATAAATCATGCTCTTCTGATAATCATTCTCCGTCTTTACGGATTCAAGATAATCAATTACCTCATCGTAGGGTATTTTGTAATCCTCAGAGCCGTCGCCGGAGATGTAATCGTTGAGCGTGTCCGTTACACCCTCAGTGATGCTGTTGATATCGTTGCAGAAATCGTAGCACTTTTTGATCTTCGGATAATTGTTGATATCCAGTCCGCTGCCGTCGAATACCTTGTCCACCAGGTCGATGTAGTTATAGCAGGAATCGCTGCTGAGCGTCAGCGTATCGCAGTATGCCTCAATCATAATCAGGCTCATCCTCGAGCCTTCGGTGAACCATTCTTTGGACGAAAAATCGGAATTGATGCCCTTGAAAACGGCGTTGACTCCGGAATTGACCGTGCTGACGGTCGTCTTGACCTTTTCATATTCATCGATCGCGCTGTTGTACTGCTTATCCGCGGCGTATGCGGCTGAGGCTTTGACCTGAGAAGCGATTTCAAACGTCGCTGTGCATACAAAGTAACCGATCGCGGCTATTAGAACCATGACGAACGCAAGTATGATATGGCCGACCCCGTAATTTGTGCGCAGGTATTTCTTGCGGCAGTCGTCGCAATATAGCTCACTGGGACTGTCGCCGAGCTTGTTGCCGCAGACTATGCAAACACGTTCTTCGGGTTCGCCGGCGTTTTCTTCGGCTCCAGTTTCGTCTTCGTCCTCTGTCTCCGTCTGAGCCTCAGTCTCAGCCTCGTCATCCTCGGCGGGCGTCGTGTCTTCGGGGAGCAGATCGTTGAATTCTATATTGTCCACAGAGGTTTCGGGTACCTGGGCGTCCCAGTCCCAGTTGTCGCCGAACGCCTCACCGTTGTCAACGGGAGTTTCCTCCGGGACAGAGTCTCCATCCTGTCCGATGTTGCGGATGAGCTCATCATTGTTGTCTTCGGGCAAAAAAATTCCTCCTTTTTTTAAAACGCCGCAAAGGTTATCCGGCGCCCGTATATTATTTAATGAATATTATAACACCAAAACGGATAAATTTCAATCCGTGGAGAATAATTTACAATTATTTAACTTTATCTGCCGCTGTTTCCTTGACATAAGAGCCCGATACGGGTAAAATTGTTACAACAACAGCCGTTTATACGGCAATATCGGAGGTTTTATTATGGCAACCGGAATACCTGACTGTTACAAACACCACCTCGACGCTCAGAAACCGCTCCGCTTTTCTCCCGACGGAAAATTCAGAATACTCCACCTGACGGATATCCACGAGGTCTCGCCCGAGATGGACGATGATGAGGACAAAAGGATCCCCGAGGCAAAATCCGCCGAGACGCTGCACGTAATAGAGGAATGTCTTGAAAGGACGTCTCCGGATCTTGTTGTTTTCGGCGGCGACAATCTCAGCGGCTACTGGGAAGAATTCACTTACGACTATATGGCTGAGACTATCAGGAAAATAGTCGCTCCCATAGCGAAAAGGAATATACCGCTTGCGGTGGTGTTCGGCAATCACGACGCCGAGGCCGCGGACAGGCTGCCGTTCCTCGCCAAGGAGAACCACATCGCCGTCTATTCGGAATATCCCGAGTTCCGCGGTACGATGAATGATGAGGACGTTACCGGCTGCGGCAACTGCAATATCCCGGTGCTGTCCTCCGACGGAACACGAACTGCGTGGAACATATGGTGCATGGACTCGAACGACTATATGAGAAATCCGGATCATACTGTAATTGAGGGCGCAGGCTACGGCTACGTCCATGACGACCAGATCAAATGGTATGAGAAAAAGGCCGCCGGGCTGAAGGCTGCCAACGGCGGAAGAACGGTTCCCTCCATCCTGTTCCAGCATATCCCCGTCAACCAGGAGCTTGACCTTATGCGCCCCGCCGACGAGGGTGATGAAGGCGCGGTCGAGAGGGACGACAGATACTATCTTCCGAAGGACGGAGCCCTTGAAACGGGAGTCCTGCGCGAGATGCCGTGTCCTCCGCGCAAGCACAGAGAGCAGTTTGAAAGCTGGAAAAAAACAGGGGACATCGTGGCGGCGTTTTTCGGCCATGACCACGTCAACACCTTCACCGCCGAGATCGATGGCATCAAGCTTATACAGACCGTCGGAGCCGGCTATCACACCTACGGCCGCGAAAGGGGCGGCAGGCTGATAATCCTTGACGAAAACAAGCCGGATTCGGTCGAGACAGAGACTCTGTTCGTGGACAGGATAACTAATTTTGATTTTTCTTAAATCCGTTTGATATATTGAGTGACCATTATAAACAGGGCGCAGAAAGCTTAACTTCTGCGCCCTCTGCGTGTCGAAAAACCATTTTCGGCACGCAGACAGACGTTGAGAAAGGATGCAAGACGCCGCTTTCTCTGACCCGAAGCTGTACAAAGGTACTGCGAGAGGGCAGAAAAGCGGCGAATTTGCAATAGTATTATTCTA
>JAFSXA010000081.1 GCA_017450135.1 Clostridia bacterium
CCGGCTGCGCGAGCACGGCGACCCGGAAGCCCTCGGCCTCCATAACTCTCGTTATCACGGCTGAGCCGAAGCTCGGATGATCGACGTAAGCGTCGCCGGTGACGTAGACAAAATCCACCCTGTCCCAGCCGCGCTCATCCATATCTGTTGCCGATATAGGTAAAAACATTTTAAGTCCTCTTATATTTCGTCGTCAGTGAGGATGGGATTCTCAATCGGCGCCGATGCGTTTCCCAGGGCGTTCATCTCCATCCACTGCTGCTTTGAGATCAGCACCTTGCGGGGCTTGCTGCCCTCAAACGGCCCTATGATACCCCTCTCCTCAAGCTCATCTATTATCCTTGAAGCTCTGGCGTAGCCGAGCTTCAGCTTCTTCTGCAAAAGAGTGGTGGAAGCCATCTGAGCCTCAACGACGACCTCTATCGCTCTGGGGATATTCTCATCTGTGTCGGCGTCGTCGGAGCCCTCGCCTGAGGATGATGCAGAGCCCTTCTTGGGCTGGATGACCGACTGGCGGTCGATCTCCTTGATGACCTCGGCGTCATATTCCTTCTCGTCGGAATTGGTCTTTATGAATCTGACCACGTCCTCGACCTCAGAATCGGAGACAAAGCAGCCCTGAACCCTGACCGGCTTGTTGACGCCGACGGGGTTGAACAGCATATCGCCGTTGCCGAGCAGCTTTTCCGCACCGGCTGTATCGATTATCGTTCTCGAATCTATCTGCGAGGAGACCGAGAGGGCTATCCTGCTCGGGATATTCGCCTTGATTATACCTGTAATTACATTGACAGATGGCCTTTGGGTCGCAATAACAAGGTGCATTCCGGCGGCCCTCGCCATCTGAGCAAGGCGGCAGATAGAATCCTCGACCTCGTTAGGCGCAACCATCATAAGGTCGGACAATTCGTCAATAAAAATAACGATCTGAGGCAGCGGCTCGATATCGTCGCTCGTAGACGCGAGCTTGTTGTAGCCCTTGATGTCCCTGACGTTTTTCTCGGAGAACATCTTATATCTCTGGAGCATCTCCGTGACTGCCCAGCCGAGGGCTCCGGCGGCCTTCCTCGGGTCGGAAACCACGGGAACAAGCAGATGCGGTATGCCGTTATAGGTGATGAATTCGACCTGTTTGGGGTCGATCATGACAAGCTTGACCTCGTCGGGCGTGGCGTTGTACAGCAGGCTGATTATCATGGAATTGAGGCAAACCGACTTACCCGAGCCTGTTGTGCCGGCTATGAGCAGATGGGGCATCTTCGCGATATCGGCGCAGATGATGTTTCCGGCAATGTCCTTGCCCAAAGCGACGTTGAGCTTGCTCTTGGCCTTTTGAAAATTCTGTGTATCAACAATCTCCCTTAGGGAAACCGTAGCCCTGTGCCTGTTCGGGACCTCTATACCGACTGCCGATTTGTTCGGGATGGGTGCCTCGATCCTGACCCCTGTGGAGGCGAGGGCGAGGGCGATATCATCCGAGAGACCGGTTATCTTGCTTATCTTTACTCCGGCGGCGGGCTGCAGCTCGTAGCGTGTGACAGAGGGACCCCGGCAGATATCCACTATCTTGGTGGAAACGCCGAAGCTCTCAAGCGTGGAGACAAGCTTTTTGGCATTCATCTTCAGCTCGTCCTCATAATTCATAGCCGAGCTGTTGTCAGCCGTTGAGAGACAGCTCACGGGGGGCTTCACATATTCTCTTATTGCTTTTATTTCACCGGCAGAGTCTTTTTCAACCTTTACTGAGGACTTTTTGGAAGCGCTCTCGCCGGACTGCTTTGCGCCTGAGGCCTTGTTGGCGTTCCTGATGATATCGTCAAGATTCACCTGAGGGGCAGGCTCGCCGCCCGCAACGGTCTCAAATGCCTCCTTATCATGCTTTACGACGCGCTTCTTCTCGTTGCCGACAAGCTCGTCTATTATCATTCTGTCGTCATCCGGAGCCCTGTCAACGTTGATCGGTACAAACTTTTTCTTTTTTCTGCTGCGGACGATCTCCTCGTCCGTGTTGCCGTCCTCATCATATTCGCGCTCAAGGCGCCTTTCCCTGCTTTTTTCAACCCTGTTACCGATCCAGAGCCTGATACCTATCAGAGTGGTTCCGGTTATGATCATAAGCGTTGCAAGGGTCAGCACTATGAGCACGATACCGGCCGCCGTCTTGCCGAAGAGCATGACCGGTACGCCGCCTATGACAGCGCCCACGACGCCGCCCGAGCTGACCGTGACAGTGTGCCTGAGATCCCAGATATAGCCGATCTGAGCGCCGAGATCGCCGGCGACTGACGCGTCGGAAAAGACGTGGACTATACCCGAAAGCAGTACGACGAATATGGAGGCGCCGATAATATTGTTCCTGACGGAAACCTTTGATTTATCGACCGCCGTCAGATAGGCAACGTAGATAAGAATGAGCGGCCATGCAAAGGAGCAGATACCGAACAGACCGAAGATAGTGTCGTGGATCCCCAGCCAGAGCTTCTCTCCGCGGAAAAGGGTGGCAGCCATCAGCAGCACGGCTATAACGACAAGCAGTATCGCCGTTCTCTGCCTTCTTACCTCGGGAGAGACCGTTCTTTTTTCATCCGCAACCTGCTTACGCGCAGTCTGCTGCCGCTTTGAAGCTGTAGTTTTTTTGGTAGCGGAACTATTCTTGTTTTTTGACGCGGGCTTACGTTTTGCCGCAGTCTTTTTATTAGCTGCCATAGTATCCTCCAATACCCAATATCTTGTATATTTTATCATTTTAAGATATAAATATCAATAACTTTGTTGATTTTTTTCAGTATATTTGATATAATTTCGGAAAGACAACACTGTCTGCCGCAAGGAGGAATTATCATGAAGCATTATATCGAAAATGAATACGCCGCCGTCTGTGTCAAGGAGCCCGGAGCCGAGCTGTCCTCATTCAGGTCAAAGGCTTCCGGCCGGGAATACCTCTGGCAGGGAGATCCGGACGTCTGGTACGGGCAGTCCCCCCTGCTCTTCCCGATAGTCGGAACTCTGCTGAACAACAAATGCCTTGTGGACGGGAAGGAATACGAGATGTTCCGCCACGGCATAGCGAGAAAACGTGATTTTATCGAAAAAGCATCGGGCGACGCTTACGTCATACTCACTCAGAGCTATGACGACGAGACGCTCAAAAGGTATCCATACAAATACTCGCTTGATATTGAATACAGACTGGACGGCAAAAAGCTGACCGCCGGGTACACCGTATATAACGCCGATGACAAAACCATGTATTTTTCAATCGGAGCGCACCCGGGCTTCAACTGCGCGATCGGCGACTATCTTGAGTTTGATGAGCCCGAGACCCTGAAGTGTGAAAAGATCAATGAGCTTGCAGTCCTTGACGGAAAGCTCTATCCAACGCTTGAAAACAGCAGAAGGTTCGATATCACCGAGCACGTATTTGACGACGACGCACACATTCTATCGGGCATGAAATCGGAAAGCCTGAGGATCGTCAGCGCAGCCGGTAAACCCTATATAAGCTTCGACTTCGGCAAGGTCCCATACCTCGGCCTGTGGGCAAAGCCGGGCGCCGAATACATCTGCATCGAGCCCTGGTACGGCATCAACGACTCCATGGAGCCCTGCGGCGATATCTCGCAAAAGAGGGGCATTATCCCACTGGAGCCCGGCAGGGAATTCGTCTTCTCCTGGAGCGCGGAGTTTATTGAGTAAAATCTTTGGCAAAACACAATATACGTGAAATCAGGGTGCAAGTCTGTTTTTGCACCCTGATCTATTATTTTATAATCATCCCGAAATCAAAGACTGTCAACTATTTTAACCGGGATATTGTTTGTCTTGCCATACTGAGCCGCCCACGAATTCTCGACTGTAACTATGGTCAACTGCTTTTCCATGTTGATGAACGCACCTTCAACAATGCTTTTGACCGAAGCAGGTATACGTATCTCCGTTACTCCGGAGCCGGAAACTATTCCTACGCCCAGCGTCGTTACGCCGTCGGGGATCGTGAGCTGCTTGAGGCCAGTGCAGCCGTTCAGAATACCGCTCGGCAGCTTCTTGACGCCCGACGGAAGCTCGATAGACGTTATCTCAGTATGGTGCGCCAGAGCGTAGGGCTTGAATTCGGTGACGGTGGAGGGTATCACGTAAGACGAGAGATCAGCCTTGCCGACCGCCTCGTACAGCACAGTCTTATCCGCGTTGTAAATCACTCCGTCCTCACAGACAAAGCTCTCTGTCTCACCGCCGAAATCGATCTTCGGCAGCATCGGATCGAGGGCGAAAACGGGACTGTCAAGCTTTTTGAGCGGCGAGGTTATCTTCACGCTTTCAAGCACGCTGCAGCCCGTAAAGGCCATCTCGCCGATGCTTTGAACCTCGTCCGAAATTTCAACTGATTTCAGCTTAACGCAGTCCACAAAGGCATTCTTGCCGATAGACTTTACGTTGTTGCCTATCTTGACCGACTCGATATTCGTTTCGCTGAAAGCCTTCTCACCGATCGAGACGACCTTTCTGCCTCTGAGCCTCCTGGGTATAACGATGTTGACGGATTTGCCGATATAGGAATCTATAACGACAGTTCCACTTTGAGAGCCGGGACTGTATTCAAATTCACCGACGTCCCATGTAAGGTAGACGTATGCCGAAGACGCGCCGATAATAATGACGGCGATTACAAAACATATTACCTTGATTGCGTTTTTCATAATCTTCTCCTCAGGCGTCAGAACAGGTAGACTCTGACCTCATAAGGCTTGGTTAAAAAGCCGTTGTTCACTATCTTATTGTCCTTGTAATTGCTGAGAACCAGCTTGCCCGAATTCAGATCGTAGCCCGACGGGGAATCGAAGCGCACCGATCTCTCCTTAAAGCTGCAGACGACCAGCATTCTCCTGCTGCCGAGAACCCTTTCATACACAAAGAGAGAGTTGCTCGCCGGGTAGAACTCTCTGTACTTGCCGTAGATCGCAACGTCATTCTCCTTGCGGAAGGCGATCAGACTGCGGTAAAAATTGAGGATTGAATCGGGATCCTTATCCTCATCCCGAACATTGATGCTCCTGTAATTCTCATTGATGTTGAACCAGGGCTTGCCGGTGGTGAAGCCGGCGTTCTCCTCAGAGCTCCACTGCACCGGAGTTCTCGCATTTTCGCGGCTGACCTTATTGGCGAGCTTCATAAAGCGCTTTTCGCTGAAGCCGAGCTTTTTAAACAGCCTGTATGCGTTGAAGGTGGCGATATCCTTACACTCCGAAATGCCGTCAAGCTCGATATTGGTCATACCGATCTCCTGACCCTGATAAATAAAAGGCGTTCCGCTCTGAAGCATATACATTGCCGCGAGCATCTTCGCGCTCTCCTCACGGTAATCTCTGCTGCCGTATCTGTCGACGATGCGCGCGTGATCGTGGTTCTCGATATAGAGCGCGTTCCACGCCCTGCCGTAGAGCCCGTTCTGCCAGCGCGACATTGCGCCCTTGAGCTTTCTGAGGCTGAACGGAGTCTTGACCCAGTCCGTCATGATGCAGTCGGCCTCCATGTGCTGGAAGTTGAACATCATGTCGAGCTTCTGATCCTTCCCCTCTTCGATGAGTGAAAGGGCACTGTCAACGGTCATCATCGGCGATTCGCCGACAACAAAGCAGTCGTATTTTGACAGCACGTCGCGCCTGAATTCGAGCAGATACTCGTCAAGATGCGGGCCGTGCCTGTAATGTTCTATACCGGTGGCGGCGGGCATGGGGATGCCGTTGGGGAGACCCTCTGCCTTGGAGATGAAGGTGATAACGTCCTCGCGGAAGCCGTCAACTCCCATATCGAGCCAGAAGCGCATTATATCCTTGACCTCTTCGCGAACCTTGGGGTTGTCCATATTGAGATCGGGCTGTTTTTTGGCGAAGATGTGCAGATAGTATTCGTCAAGGCCCTCGTCATACTCCCACGCGCAGCCCTCAAAATTAGAGAGCCAGTTGTTCGGGGGCTTGTTGTCCCTGCCCTTGCGCCATATGTAGTAATCATGGTAGGGGTTGTCGACGGACTTGCGGCTCTCCTTGAACCACTCGTGCTCGTCCGAGGTATGATTGACGACAAGATCCATAAACACCATCATTCCGCGTTCATGAGCGCCGTCGAGGATCTGCCTGAAATCATCGAGAGTTCCGAATTCGGGATTTATGTTCTTGTAATCGGAAATATCGTAGCCGTAATCGGCGTTGGGCGACGGGTAGATCGGTGAAAACCAGATACCGTCGACGCCGAGGCTCTTTATATAATCCAGCTTCCCAAGCACTCCGGGCAGATCGCCGATACCGTCGCCGTTGCTGTCGCAGAAGCTGCGCGTCCATATCTGGTACACTGCCATTTCCTTAAACTTGCTTCGTTTTATCTCAGACATACTATTCCTCCCGAAAAATCAGTTTCTGCCGAAAATTATAACACATAAATCCCGGTTTTACAATAGAAAAAGCGACCTTGAAGCCAAGATCGCCGAATTCTTATTCATAAATATTTGACGAAAGATCAACATCGCCGGGCTTTTTATCCTCGGGCTCCTCGAGCTCGGGTCTGTTGCTGTCGGACTTTGATGGAAACAGCTCCTCGCGGCGGGCAAACCACAAGGTCAGCCAACTGTGAAGCTTGAGCCTTACGACCCAGTGGCGCGGAAAACCGCCGCTGTCGCTGCACTCAAACATTTCATCCGAGAGCTTAATATACTTGTGGCGAATTCGCGAGCCGTACCTGACGCTGAGCATATCGATAGAGATGCGCTCCTCGTTCTTTTTACTCTCTTTTATGATTTTATTGATCTTGAATGGATTCATGGTACACCGCCTTTATGATATTTTATCACTTGTTTCAAAATGTGTCAATATTGAATATATAATTATTATTTAATAATTATAAATCTGCACTTCACAAATTTATTTTTTATGATATAATAAAACAACAAAATACAATATTCCCGGAGGTCACAATGAAAATCGTTATTCTTGACGCATATACTTCCAATCCCGGCGATCTGAGCTGGGACAAATTCAAAGGATTCGGCGAGGTCACGGTATA
>JAFSXA010000082.1 GCA_017450135.1 Clostridia bacterium
GACCTCTAGCGTGACAGGCTAGCGTTCTAACCAACTGAACTACCGGGCCGTGTGGTGGGAGCAACAGGGCTCGAACCTGTGACCCTCTGCTTGTAGGGCAGATGCTCTCCCAGCTGAGCTATGCTCCCTCTATCAACCATTTTCCTCTGTGCCGCATTGTCGCGACGACTGTATTACTATACTATAATTTTAAATGTTTGTCAACACCTTTTTTTATTTTTGAGCACGCTCCAGTATTTTTAATATGTCGCCGCTTGAAAAAATATACTTGTTGTCGCAAAATTGGCAGCATACCTCCGTGGAATCCTTCTCGGCGAGTTCCTTTAAAGAGGCCGCACCTGCAGATATAAGCGCCGCCTCGACCTTTTCACGCGAGCAGTTGCATCTGTATTCGGGATGCGTGGAATCGAGCAGCTCGATCTCAAAGCTCTCCAGCGCCGTTTTGCACATATCGTCCGGCGTCATACCGTCCGAGAGCATCTTTGTCACAGGCGGAAGACCGCTGATCGCCTTTTCGACCGCGCTGATGGTTTCCTCCGAGGCAAAGGGGAGAAGCTGAATAATGAAGCCTCCCGCCGCCTTTATCGATAGATCCCTGTCAACAAGCACGCCCAAAGCGCAAACGGTAGGTATCTGTTCGCTGGTGGCATAATAGCTTGTGATATCCTCGGCTATTTCTCCGCTGATCAGCGGTATCTGACCGATGTAAGGCTCCTTCAGGCCGAGATCCTTGATTACGGTCAGAGTGCCGTCGGCGCCGACAGCCGAGCCGACGTCGAGCTTTCCGTCGGGGCGCAGAGGGATCTCCACAACGGGGTTCGCGACGTAGCCCCTTGCGTTTCCCTTGCTGTCGGAAACGGCAAGTATCGTGCCTGCCGGGCCGCTGCCCTTGATCCTCAGAGTGATGGTGTCATCCTCGCCCTTGAGCATGGTTCCCATCAGGGAGGCCGCGGTCAGGAGTCTGCCGAGGGCAGCCGAGGTCACGGCGGAGGTTTTGTGTATCTGCTGCGCCCTCTCCGCCATTTCCGTGGTGTCGGCGGCGAGCATGACCAGCGCCCCGTCCGACGAGATATATCTTACATATCTGTTCATTTTTGTGCCTCCGGTTTTCCTGCATAGCGCGCCGCAAACACAGCTCTCTGTGTCGTCTCACAGGGCTTTTGGCGCGTGTAGGAGTCGTATATGTCTATTATCTCAAACTCAGCCATTCTGAGCCATTCTGCGTAGCTCTCAAGGGGATATGCCCGTTCGGTGAAGCTCTCCGAGCTTCTGCTGTAAAGGCCACCGCTCTCTTCAAAGATATCAAGGTCTATCCGCACGCTGTCGTCCGGGCCGGGCGTATTCTGCCATACGCAGTATATGTCGCCGCAGTCGTAGACGAAGGTGTTGTCGGCAAGGATGTTTCTGTGCTTGTATACCGTGTTCACGTCAAAAATGAAAACGCCGCCCGGCTCCATAAACAGTCCCGCCTTGAAAATGGCCTGTTCAACTGCTCTGCCGTCCGAAAGGTGATTCAGGCTGTCAAGCGTGCATACGGCGGCTTTAACGGTGCCGTAAAGGTCGAGCCTGGTTATATCCTGCCGCAGGAAAAGAACGTTTAAAGACGCCTCATAAGCTTTCTCCATGGCGGCTGAGAGCATCTGCTCGCTGATATCTACGCCTATCATATCGTAGCTCTTTGCAAGCTCCAGCGTCAGGCTGCCCGTTCCGCAGGCGAGATCGACCGCCAGCGCCCCGTCGGGCACACCGTTCTCGCTGAGCAGGGAATGTATGAAATCCGCGCGTTCACGGTAGCCGACGTTGTCCGTCAGCCTGTCGTATACTCTTGCAAAAAATTCGTAGCTTCCCATTTTATCACATCATTCAAAATTGAAGGTTCCGCCGAGCGAGCTGTCAGAGTTGATGGAGGAGGGGTTGTAATTGATTATGACAGTGTCCGGGCGGGTCTGTTCAATGTAGTTTATTACGCTGCCGTTAAAATATCTGATATCGAGGAAGTCGAGGTATTCGATACCTGTCGCAAGGCAGGGCGCGACGCAGTGGCAGAAGGAATCGCCGATTATCAGCAGTCTTTTGCCGTCGTGCAGATCGTTGTTCTTTATCTGCCGCAGCGCCTTGTTGCCGTAGAGATAGGTCGAGTAGGTCGAAAGGTTGTAGTAGTCTATGCGCGAAAGCTCGTTCATATCGAGCAGAGCCTCGGTATAGCCGCCGGTTATCTTTTTCTCGTTGCTGTAATTTGCCGTGAAGCTCATATCTTTTTTGGGATAGACAAGCTGAAAATCCTCGGGGTCGGTGTAATTCAGCGTGACCTTTTTCCCCTGGGTGCCGAGGCAGTAGTCCTTGTATATCTTCACGTTGTAATTTGATATATCGCCCAACGAAGGATCGATGGAATAGCCGCAGCTTTCATTCAAAGCCTCCGCTATCTTTCCGGCTGCCCATACGCCCGTCGTTGGTTTCCAGTGATGATCCGTCCTGAAAAAGCAGTCGGAATAATCCTCTGCCTCGTCATTGAGCATTGGGCGCAGATCAATTGTCTTAACGCCTTTTTCACCGAGCTTTTTCAACAATTCGTCGGCGTTGATGTTGTAATAATCAGTGACTCCGTCCGGGAGCTGATCGTCAAATTTATTCTCCTTGGACGGACTTTGGATGTACATCAGATCAATGCCCTTTGACTTCAGGATATCCGCGAACCATTTGGTGCTTTCGGCGGCGTAGCCGGTGTCCTGCTCGGTGGATTCATAGGTGAGCTGGCCGTTCTTCATGACCACAACGGAATCGGTTCCCGTAATGAGCTTCATGCCGACGAGCTTGTTTACCGTGGCGTTCAGCTCCACGAATTTCATCCTGCCCATCAGCAGGGTGGTCGAGTATTCCTCTATTCTGTCCTTGATTTTTCCGACCTTTTCATTGTATTTTTCATATTTTGTCTGCTTGATTTCAACGGTTTTTCCATCGTCGTTCATGAGATATTTGAACCGGTATTCATCGGAGAACGGATATTCCTCCGACCAGTCCGTTCCTGTGGGTATCTGGCTGTTCTCGTCTACCGAGGCGTTGTTGCCGAGTGTGATGCCGAAAACGGCGGAAAGAATGAAGCGTGTTATGATGGAAACAAAGAATACCATGATCATCGCGACAAAAATTATCGCGACGATTTTTTTTGTATTAATTCTTTTCGCTTTATCCATTCTTATCACCCCGTCAGAAATTGAAATAAATGAACGGATTGTACGCCTTTTTGACCGCAAAGGAGACTGCGATTATGAATAAGGCGAGTAGGATCACACCCGAGATGACGCTGAACGCCTTCGAGAGTTTTTCGCCGGGCTTGATTTTTTCACGCAGCTTATTGATGATCGGGAAGGAGCAGAGCACACCGGCGGCAAGATAGACCTTGTAATATGAAAGATACATAGCCGCCTTGCCGTCGA
>JAFSXA010000083.1 GCA_017450135.1 Clostridia bacterium
CGCTGTGAGCGACGCACTCTCGACCGCGTGCTATATACTTGATTACAACGGCAGCTCGGAGCTGTTGAAAAAATACGACGCTCAGGCGGTATTCGTTTACTCCGACAAGAGCGTAAGGATCACGGACGGTATAAAAGACCGCTTTGAGATCACCGACGACAGCTACAAGGTGGTATGATGAAGAAACGCGTATTTATCAGCAAAAGCGATATCATAATAATCGCCGCCGTGCTTGTCTTCGCGGCACTGCTGCTGATACCCTCTGCGCTGAAAAAAGACAGATTGACCGCTGAGATCTGCGTCAACGGCAAGACCGAATACACGATCGAGCTCAACGAGGTCGAAAAGGAATATGATATTCCGATCGGCGGCCGGATCCCCGTAACCATAACCGTGGGCAGAGGGTATATATTCTTCAAGGAATCCGGGTGCCCGGACAGGCTGTGTGTCAAAAGCGGCAGACTTTACAAAAACGGGCAGAGCGCCGCCTGTCTGCCGGCAAGAGTGGTAATAAGCGTCAAGGGCAGCGAAAAAGCTCCGGACGCACTTACATATTAGGTGAAAAAATGAAATCAAGAAGCACAGCGGCAAAAAGAGCCGCGGTCATCGGTATCATGGGGGCGCTGGCCATAGCCCTCTCCTATCTGGAATCGCTTATACCGGCGTTTCCCGGTTTCCCTCCGGGAGCGAAGCCCGGCCTCTCCAATATAATCATGATGTTTGCGGCAGAATCGTGGGGAATTGCGGACGCTTTTTTCATAACGCTGCTCAAGGCAGGCTTTGCCGGACTCACCCGCGGCTTCACGGCGATGATGATGAGCCTCTCGGGAGGACTGCTCAGCACCTGCGCCGCCTGCATTCTGCTCAGAAACAAAAGGATAAAAATCGGATATATCGGCATCGGAATAATCTGTGCCGTTTGTCATAACACGGGACAACTGATAACGGCGTGCCTGATTTCCGGCACATTTTCGCTCGTCATCGGATACGGACCATGGCTGCTTCTGTTTGCGGCAGTTACGGGCTCCCTTACGGGAACTGTTTTGAAATTCGTAACTCCCGCCCTTCAGAGGCTTAAATGAAAACTATTTTAGAAAGGGGTTGAATGAATGGGTAAAATCAACGTACCCGGCGTAATAAAAGCGGTAAAAAAAGTCCGCGGCGGCGTCAAGGTTGCTCACCATAAAAACACGGCGGACCTTGAGGTTGTGCGTATGCCGGAACCGCAGCAGGTTATTTTACCTATGCAGCAACACATCGGGGCTCCCTGCACTCCCACCGTAAACGTCGGTGACGAGGTAAGAGTGGGTCAGATCATCGGCGACAGCGATAAATTCGTCAGCGCGCCCATACACGCTTCGATCTCCGGCAAGGTCACGGCAATAGGGAACGTCAAGCTCCCGAGCGGTATCATGACACAGGGAGTCACGATCCAGTCGGACGGAGAAATGCGTCTTTACGAGGGTATCGAGCCTCCCAAGGTCGACACCAAGGAGGATTTCTTAAAGGCGGTCAGAGCCTCGGGACTCGTAGGTCTCGGCGGAGCAGGCTTCCCGACCCACGTCAAGCTCAACGTGCCGGCGGACAAGCACGTCGACACACTCGTGATCAACGCCGCCGAATGCGAGCCTTACATCACGGTCGATTACAGGGAATGTATTGACAACTCCTGGGATATTTATTCCGGCATCAAGACCATAAAGGAATTCCTCGAAATACCGAATGTAGTCATTGCCGTTGAGGACAATAAGCCCGAGGCGTTCAATATCCTTGAGCAGATAGTTGAGGGAGACAGCAACGAGGACGGCTCGATAAAAATAATGTCGCTCGAATCCCGCTATCCCCAGGGAGCCGAAAAAATGATGGTTCAATCGGCAACCGGACGGAAGGTCCCTCCCGGAAAGCTCCCGGCGGACGTCGGCTGCATAGTCATGAACGTTGCGTCGATCGCCTTTGTTTCAAGGTACCTCAAAACAGGCAAGCCTCTTGTCAGCCGTTCTCTGACGGTTGACGGCATGGCGATAGCAGAGCCGAAAAACGTC
>JAFSXA010000084.1 GCA_017450135.1 Clostridia bacterium
GCTCTCTATCGCAGGGCGCTGGCGGAATGCACCGGGATGGAGGTTAAAGAGACCCTGCTCTATTCCTTTGAAAACAATGCCTCGGCCGCTCTTGAAAAAATATAAAAAAACAGTTGCATTTTAAAAAAATATGTGTTAGAATAGCTTTTGCGTAAATATCATGAAAGAGGTGACGGCAGATGAAGAAGGACATACATCCCAAATATCAGAAGACAGTCATTCGCTGTGCTTGCGGAAATGAGATAGAAACTCGTTCAACAAAAGAGAATATGCGTGTTGATATTTGTTCAAAATGTCATCCGTTCTTTACCGGTAAGCAGAAGCTTGTTGATACCGGCGGACGTGTAGACCGCTTCAACAGACGTTTTAATTTGTCAAAATAACATGAAGATAAGGCGGCGTTTTTACGTCGCCGTATTTTTTTCTGAGGTGTGCTTATTTTGGAATACCGTACTGTTAAAAAAGAGGCGAGCGCCGAGTTCGTTGAAAAAAGGTCGCGCTTTATCGGCTACATCAAGCCGGTAAGGAGCCGTGAGGAGGCCGATTCCTTCATTGCGGACATCAGGTCAAAGCACTGGGACGCGACGCATAACGTATATGCCTACGTCCTGCGCGAGGGGCAGATCCGCCGTTATTCTGACGACGGCGAACCTCAGGGCACGGCGGGCATACCCGTGCTCGATGTTCTGCTCAAGGAGGAGCTCTGCGACTGCGCCGTGGTAGCCACAAGGTACTTCGGCGGCATACTCCTGGGCGGCGGCGGACTTGTGCGCGCATATTCCCACACTTCGCGCATTGCTGTCGACGCCGGCGGCATAGTTACCATGCGCCTGTGCAGCGTGCTCAGAATAAACTGCGATTACGGCTTTTACGGCAAGCTTGCGCCGCTGATAGCCGATTGCGGCGGCTCTCCGGGAAAGAGTGATTTTGCCGAGAACGTGACGACAGTATTCAGCATACCGGTGGAAAACGTCGGTATGTTTTCCAAAAGGCTTGCCGACGCGAGCTTCGGCAAGGTCGCGTTTGAAGTTATCGGCGAGGAATATGCCGAAGCCTGATCAAAATTTTTTAAAAAATATAAAGGAAAAAGTCATTTTACGGCGTATATTTATTATAGTGAGTTTTTTGGGACGGGAGGTTTGTGCCGAATATGAAAACGATCAGGGATATCACTTGTGAGAACGAGCGCATCGTTCTCAGCGAGAGGGCGTCCTTTTCGGATTCAAGCCGCGGCAGGCTCCGCCCCGAACAGGACAGCGACCTGCGCACCTGCTTCCAGCGCGACAGGGACAGGATAATACACTGCAACTCTTTCCGCAGGCTGAAGCACAAGACCCAGGTTTTCCTCTCGCCGGAGGGCGATTATTACAGGACGCGCCTGACCCACACGCTTGAGGTTTCGCAGATAGCCAGGACTATCGCTGTCGCTCTGCGACTGAACGAGACTCTCACCGAGGCCATAGCCCTCGGCCACGACCTCGGCCACACACCGTTCGGCCACGCAGGTGAGAGGGCGCTTGACAGCGTCTGCTGCGGCGGCTTCAAGCATTACGAGCAGAGCCTGAGGGTGGTCGACGTGCTCGAGAAAAACGGAAGCGGGCTCAACCTGACCGCCGAGGTCAGGAACGGTATAGTCCGGCACACCTGCGGCGAGGACGCATTTACCCTTGAGGGCAGGATAGTCAGACTTGCCGACAGGATTGCTTATATAAATCATGACATAGACGACGCCGTCCATGCCGGAATAATGACGGAGGATGATATACCGCGCGATATCCGCGACTCTCTCGGTCACGACAAATCCTCCCGTATCAACAGGCTTGTTACTTCGGCTGTCGAAAACAGCGGCGACGATATAATTCTCGGCGACGACTGCGCCGACGATTTTGCGCGGCTTCACACCTTTATGTTTGAAAAGGTGTACACGAATCCCGAGTGCAAGGGCGAGGAGAGCCGCGCCATGGATATGATAAAATGGCTCTATGAATACTTTATCATACATCCCGATGAGATGACCGAGGAGTATAAACATATATCAGAAAAGGACGGAGTCGAACGCGCCGCCTGCGATTATATCGCCGGCATGACGGACAGGTACGCCGTACATACCTTTAAGGAGCTTTTCATCCCGCGTTCATGGCTGCTTTGATATTCTGCATAAGGAGGTGCGGTCTTGCCCATAAGCGATGAATTTTTAAATGAACTCAGGCAGAGAATAGATATTGAAGAGCTGATCGCGCCCTATGTCAATTTGTCAAAGCGCGGCAGACTGAAGAAGGGTCTTTGTCCCTTCCATAACGAGAAAACCCCGTCATTTTTCGTCTACCCGGAGAGCCAGTCCTTCTACTGCTTCGGTTGCGGAGCCGGCGGAGACGCGATCACCTTTGTCAGGAGGATCGAAAATCTCGATTATGTTGAGGCTGTCAAATTCCTTGCGGAAAGAGCCGGAATGCAGATGCCCGAGGACGGGTATGACGATTCCCTCGCGAAGCACCGTATGCGCATTCTCGCGGCAAACCGCGAGGCCGCAAAGTTTTTTCACGCCAACCTTCTTTCCCCCTCCGGCAAGGTCGGGCTTGATTATTACCTCGGCAGAGGTCTGACGATGAAAACCATAACCCACTTCGGGCTGGGCTTTGCGCCCGATTCGTGGGACGCGCTGACGGACTATATGCATTCCAAGGGCTTTACAAACACGGAGCTGTTTGACGCCAATCTTGTCAGGCGCAGTGAGCGCGGCGGCAAAACGCATTATTATGATAATTTCAAAAACCGCATTATCGTGCCTATAATCGATCTGCGCGGCAATGTGATCGCCTTCGGCGGCAGAGTCCTTGACGACTCCAAGCCCAAGTATATCAACACCTCGGACACTCCTGTGTACAAAAAGAGCAACGGGGTA
>JAFSXA010000085.1 GCA_017450135.1 Clostridia bacterium
AAATCCATCACCTCGGAGGATACAAATATAAGGATGGCGGCGTACATCGCGCTCTCCGCGCTCTTGAAAACAATTGCGGCGAGGATGACCACCGCGGCGTCGCACGCCATTATCATCCTGCCCATGGACATAAACGGCCATATCTTTTTGAGCAGGCGGCCTGCGACGTCGGTGCCGCCCGTCGTAGCTCCCCTGACGATGACCATGGCGAGGCCGAAGCCGGACATGGCTCCGCAGAAAAGGGAAGCGAGCAGCTTATCGCCTGTATAGGGCGCAAGCACGCCGATTTCAACAAGCTTTGCAGCCACGTCGATCACGACAGAGAGTATCGTCGTGACCCACAGAGTCTTGAGCGTAAAGCGCTTGCCGATAAATATCCACGCAAGTATTATAAGGGGTATATTCAGCACAAAGCCGGTCAAGCCCACCGGGAAGCGCGGCAGCAGATAGTTGATGATGATTGCAAGGCCGGTTATTCCGCTCTGAGCTATCCTGTTCGGGATCGCGAAAATATTGACGCCGAGGGCGTAAGAGGTGCATCCGATCAAGAAATAGAGATTGTCTATCAGAAAAACCTTGAGGTTGAAATTCTTGAAAATGTACTTCAGGCTGTCCTTGTTTTCCATATACTTACCTCCCCGACGAGATAATATCGTAGAGCTCCTTTATCCTGTCAAGCCTGCCGCAGAGATAGAGGTAGCCTATCAGCGCCTCGAAGCCGGTGGCGGAATGGTAGTCCCCCGGATCGGCATTCTTAGGAATATGGCCGGGTTTTGCGTTCCTGCCGCGCCTGTAAACCGCAGCTTCCTCCTCGTCAAGCACGGGCATCAGAGCCTTGACAAACTCCGCCTGAGCGGACGCCCTGACCTTTTCAACAGCCAGCGTATGCAGCTCCCCGGCGGGTCTGTTCGCCCGGCAGACAAGCTCCTCGCGAACCAGCAGATCGAAGACGGTATCGCCTATGAAGGCAAGCGTCAGCGGGCTGAGCTCATTGGGCTTGATATTCTTTTCGGCAAAAAATCTTTCCATGGTAATTACGGCACAAAATCGAATTCCAGATCATAGATCTCGACTGTGTCGCCCTCCTGTATACCTTTTTTGATAAGAGCGTCGATAACTCCGCTCGACCTGAGAACGCGCTGGAAATACTGCAAAGACTCATAATCGTCAAGGTCGGTCTGCCTGAGGATCCTGAGAAGCCATTCGCTCTCGACGATATAGATCCCGTCCTCGACTCTGATCTCGTACTTTCCGTTATTATTCTTGGCGAAAAACTCGGCGGGAATCGTCTCGCTCTCGTATTTTTTTATAGGGGGCAGCTTGGCAAGCTCAGCCGCCACGGCGTTTATGACCTCCCGCGTCCCCTCGGCTATCGGGGCGCACATGGTCATGAACCTGTACCCGCGCGATTCGATATATTCGCGCAGCTTCTCAACGTCCCCGTCGGAAGCCATGTCTATCTTATTGCCGACCACTATCTGAGGCAGCTTCGCAAGCTCCGGGTCAAATTTTACAAGCTCGGCGTTTATCTTTTCAAAATCGTCCGCCGGATCCCTGCCCTCGCTGCCTGCGGCGTCAAGGATATGGACGAGCAGCCGGCAGCGTTCGACGTGGCTCAAAAACTCATGCCCGAGGCCGACGCCCTCGCTCGCGCCCTCGATAAGGCCGGGTATATCGGCGACGACAAAGGAAGTTCCCTCGCCCATGGAGACAACTCCCAGCACCGGGGAAAGAGTTGTGAAATGATAATCGGCTATCGCGGGCTTGGCGTTGCTGACGACGGAGATGAAGGTGGACTTGCCCACGTTCGGGAAGCCGAGAAGACCCACGTCGGCAAGCAGCTTAAGCTCGAGGGTCAGCTCCCACTCCTCGCCGGGGACCCCCGGCTTGGCAAAGCGCGGCGCCTGACGGGTCGGGGTGGAAAAATGAGAGTTTCCCCAGCCGCCTCTGCCGCCTTTCGCGGCGATAAAATCCTCATCGGAGGACATATCCGCCATGAGCTTGCCGCTGTTCACCTCGCGGATCAGAGTGCCGCGAGGGACTTCGATAATAAGATCCTCGCCGCTCTTGCCGTTCTTGTGGCCCGAACCGCCGGGCATACCGTTGGCCGCCTTGTACTTGCGCTTATAGCGGAAATCGGCAAGCGTGGACAGATTGTCGTTGACACGGAAGACGATATCGCCTCCCCTGCCGCCGTCGCCTCCGTCCGGGCCGCCTGCGGCAACGTATTTTTCACGTCTGAAAGCGACGGCTCCGTTACCGCCGTCGCCCGCCTTTATATTAATTTTAGCTCTGTCTACAAACATTATTCCACCTCAGAGTATTCAGCTCAAAGCTCGGCTCTCGCCGCCCTGATATTATCGATAAACCTTTTTGCGGTTTCGGTTATCGCCGCATAATCCCCGGTCTTGGCTCCTGCCGTCAGCGACGACCCCGCTCCAACGGCAACCGCACCGGCTCTGATCCATTCGCCCACATTGTCGGCGGTCACACCGCCGGTGGGCATCATCTTCGCATAGGGAATGGGGCCTCTTATATCCTTTATTATCCTCGGGCCGAAGAGGTCGCCCGGGAAAATCTTTAGGATATCCGCGCCGTATTCCATAGCCCTGACCGCCTCGGTGACGCTCATTATCCCCGGCATCACAGCGACCCTGTATCTGTTGCACATTTTTACCGTGTCTATGTCGAGGCAGGGGCTGACTATATACTGCGCACCGCTGAGCATGGCTATCCTCGCCGTTGCGGCGTCCATCACCGTGCCTGCGCCGAGAATGATATCGTCCGGGTCGTATTTTTTCGCAAGCGCCTCTATGACCTTGTCGGCGTGCGGAACGGTGAAGGTCAGCTCAATGGCCGCAACTCCGCCCTCCATGCAGGCGTCGACTATCCGCTCCGCCTTATCGGTGCTCTCGGCTCTGACTACAGCGACGACGCCGCAGTCCTCTATACGGGTAATGATTCTTTCCTTATCCATTTTGAAATCTCCTTATCTCAGAACTCGCGCGCCCGCACCTGAGACGATCCTTTCGACCTCGGCAAGGCTCGCCGTTGAGGTGTCGCCCGGAGTCGTCATCGCAAGCGCTCCGTGAGCCACGCCGTAATCGACCGCTGTCTGCGCGTCGCCCGTCGTCATCAGGCCGTAGATGAGGCCCGAGGCGAAGCTGTCGCCGCCGCCCACGCGGTCGTATATCTCAAGGCCGGGCATATCAATGCCCTTGTATATCTTACCGTCATACCAGCACAGCGCGCTCCAGTCGTTCACAGTGGCGGTTTTGACCGTCCTGAGAGTGGTTGCCGCCGCCTTGAAATTCGGGTAAACAGTAACGGCTCTCTCTATCATTCTGCGGTAGCCGTCGAGGTCAAGCCGCTTAAGAGATTTGTCGTTGCCCTCGATCTCAAAACCGAGGCAGGCGGTGAAATCCTCCTCGTTGCCGATCATGACGTCGATGTAATTCGCTATTTCTTTGTTGACCTCCCGTGCCTTATCAATCCCGCCTATATCCTTCCAGAGCGACGGGCGGTAGTTGAGATCGTAGGACACGACGGTGCCGTATTTTGCGGCGGTACGGACCGCCTCCAACACCACCTGAGAGGTAGTGTCCGACAGAGCCGCGTAGATGCCTCCGGTGTGGAACCAGCGCACGCCGAGCTCACCGAAGATATACTCCCAGTCGATATCGCCGGCCTTGAGCTGTGAGACTGCGGTGTTTCCCCTGTCGGAAACGCCGACGGCTCCCCTGACGCCGAAGCCGCGCTCTGTGAAATTCAGGCCGTTCCTCACCTTTCTGCCCACTCCGTCGCCGTCGACCCATTTGACCAGGGACGTGTCAACGCCGCCCTGGAGCATAAAGTCCTCGACCAGTCTGCCAACCTCATTGTCCGCAAGGGCGGTGACTGCCGCCGTCCTGAGACCGAAGCAGCGGCGAAGCCCCCTTGCGACGTTATACTCTCCGCCGCCCTCCCAGACGCGGAAGCTCCTCGCAGTTCTGATCCTGCCGTCGCCGGGATCCAGCCTCAGCATGATCTCGCCGAGGGAAATCATATCAAATCTGCATTCATCTGCTTTTTTCAATGTAATGCTCACTGCTCTCAGCCCTCTTTATTTCTGTTTCTGTAAAAGTCGCGCATTGTGGGATCCTGTATCATCCGCGCCAGCTCATAGAAGCGGCGTGAATAGAAGAATATAACAAACACTGTCTTTATCCTGAGCTTGATCCCGCGGTTTTTTAAAAACGGCTTCATCCATTTTTTACCATACCGCCTGCACTCGCTCTTAACGTAAGCCTCATCCGGAGTTCCGACAGCAAGAGTACGGTTATAGAAAATCGTTTGATATAGATACTGGAGAGAATAACTCTTTAAAAATTCGTTATCCGAATCGCGGAGATTATCACAGATACGGTCAAAGGATTTGGTTATTGAAAACTTTTTCACGCTGAAAGCGGAGGTGACCGTGGAATCCGGCCTGTTGTAATAATAATACAGCCTCTCGTTGACTATCGCGACCGTGGCGTCCATGCTCAACAGGGAGATGATGTAGTAACCGTCCTCGCCGTTGGTGATGTCCTCGGGGAATTCCGTCTTCACTGCAAACGATCTCCTGTATATCTTGGCACACGCCGATTTTCCGAGAACACTGCTGTTATTATATGAGAAAAGAGCCTTATATTCTGTCTTGACCGCCTTCCAGTCCCGTATCTCCGGCATATCCTCATCGAGCCTTTCCGTGACCTTTTCAAAGGCGCAGACGATATCGCAGTCCTCCTTGAGGATACAGTCGAGCAGGATCTCGACCGTCTGACGGTGGATATAGTCGTCGCCGTCGACAAAAATCAGATATTCACCGCGGGAATTCCTGACTCCGACGTTTCTTGCCGCGGATACGCCGGCGTTATCCTGACGGATAAGCCTGATGCGGCCGTCCTTCTCCGCCATGGCTTCGATCACTCCGGCACTGTTGTCGCTGCTGCCGTCGTCAACGCAGATTATTTCAAGATTCGGGTAGGTCTGCGCCGTGACGCTTTTCAGGCAGTTCTCGATATAATCCTCAAGATTATAGACCGGAATGATTACACTGATGAGGCTGTCCATCATATACTGTCCTTTCTTATTGCCGTTCTTTTGCGGCGGCCTCCCAGAGGCCGTTCAGATATGCCGCGCCGAGCGCCCGGTCAAAGAGGCCGTATCCCGGCCTTGCCACCTCTCCCCATATCATGCGCCCGTGGTCGGGTCTGATATAACCGTCAAAGCCCGTATCCTGAAGCGCCCTGACTATCTCGTACATATCAAGACTGCCGTCCGACGAGAGATGTGAGGTCTCGTTAAAGCAGTTGCCCGTGACTCTGACGTTTCTCAGATGGGCAAAATATATCCTGTCCCCGACCTCGCGTATCATAGCCGGCAGATCGTTCTGCGTGCTCGCTCCCAGAGAGCCCGTGCAGAAGGTCAGTCCGTTATACTCCGAATCCACGAGCTTCAGGAATCTCCTGATATCCTCAATGTTTTTAATGATCCTCGGCAAGCCGAAGATGTCCCACGGGGGATCGTCGGGGTGGATAGCCATTCTGACGCCGCATTCCTCGCAGGTGGGGATGATTTCGCTGAGAAAGACCTTGAGATTTTTCCACATATCCTCGGCGGTGACTCCCCTGTATTTTTCAAACAGCTCCCTGATCTCGCCCATCCGCTCTGTCTCCCAGCCGGGCATGGCGTAGCCGTTCGAATTGTCGTCAATCTCGCGGAACATATCCTCGGGGCTCTTGCCCTCGACCTGCGCCCCGTTATAGCTCAGGCAGGTAGCGCCGTTGCCCATATCCATGGCAAGGTCGGTGCGCGTCCAGTCGAACACCGGCATAAAATTATAGCATATGACCTTTACCCCCGCCTTTGCGAGGTTCCTGATGCTTGTCTTATAGTTCTCAATATATCTTTCGGCAGACGGAGCGCCGAGCTTGATATCCTCGTGCACATTGACGCTCTCTATGCATTCCATGGTAAGCCCCGCGTCCTCGATCTCCTTTTTCATCGCTTCTATCATATCCGAGGGCCACGCCTCGCCCGCAGGCAGAGAGTGGAGAGCCGGAACGACCCCGGTCACACCGGGGACCTGCCTTATCTGTTCGAGAGTGACGGTATCCCTGTCCCTGCCGAACCATCTCATAGTCATCTTCATGAGCTCATTTCCTTTCAAGGTATACTCGGGAGCCCGTCTCGGAAGACCTGTAAACGGCCAAGAATTCCTCTACGGCCTTTCCTCCCTCGTAGGAGTCTATCGGGAACTTCCTCCCGGTTTTTATGCAATCGTAAAAATCATTTATCAGCGCGCCGTGGCTCGTGCCCCAGTAGCTTTTGCCGGCTATCCCGTTATCGGCTCCGGCAGTGTGGACGACCTCGACCTCGCCGTTCGACAATACAAAGACGTTGTCCCCCTCGATCCTAATGGTCGCCTTTTCGCAGCAGAGATCAATTATGATATCCGAGCTGATACCGAACGCGGTAGAAGCGCTGAAAAGAGCGACGGTACCGTCCTCAAAGACAAACCTCGCGTCCGCAGTGTCCTCGACCTCGATAACGTCCCTGAGGTGGTAGTTGGCAACGTGGGCGTCGACGTAAGCTATCCTTCCGCCTATCAGGTATCTCATCAGATCAAGGGTGTGCACGGCCTGATTGACCATGACGCCTCCGCCCTCGCGCTCGAGGGTTCCGTGCCAGTCGTCCGAATAATACTCCTTGTCCCTGAACCAGTGGACGCAGGCGCGGGCAGTGATTATCCTGCCGTATTTACCCTGCTGCAAAAGCTCCATAACGGTCTTGACCGAGCCGTTATAACGGTTCTGGAAGCAGACGCCGTATACAGCGGAGCTCATGCTCTGCGCAAGCCTCAGCCGGGAAAGCTCATCGGCCTTTATCGCGCACGGCTTTTCACTGAGTACGTGGATGCCGCGGCCGAGAGCTTCGACCGCCATAGGGACGTGCAGATAATGCGGAGTGCAGATATGCACGGCCTCCGGCGCGTCGGCGTCAAGCATTTCGCGAAAATCACCGTATGCGCTGCAGCCGTACTTTTCGGCGGCGGCTCCGGCGCGTTCAAGTCTTATATCCGTGACCGAGGAAATCTCAACGTCTTCCATTGCGGACAGAGCGTCCAGATGGCATTTTGAAATACCGCCGCAGCCGACAACAGCAACTCTCATAAACGACCTCCGTAATAATCAATGGTAGCTTTTTGACATATCCTCGACAACAGCCGAAGATACGTTCTTCTTTGCCTTTGAGTGACTGACCTTTTCCATGAGCTTTTCATAGAACAGATCCTCGTCGACCGGCAGAGTGACGGTCTCGTTGAGCCAGCTCGAAAGATGGGCGGCGTTTGAAATGCTCAGACCTCTGATGCCCTCGCTGCCGTCCGCCACAAGGGGTGTGCCGCGCAGAATATGTGAGGCAAAAGCATTCAGGACGCCCGAGTGCTGCTCGTTTTTGCCGTCCGTCTCGACCTTGACCTCATGCGTCTTTATCCTCGTAAAGCCTTCGCTGCTCGATCTGATATTTTCCGAAACGCTCTGATCAAGCTCGATAAGCGTTATATCTTCACCGTTTTCACAGACAAGCTTTGCCCTGTCCATGGTTATCTCGAGCCTGTTGGTGCCCGGGAAATCGCCCGTGGTCGTCACGAACACACCGGTGGCGCCGTTGGGATACTCGGCATAGATGGACACGTCGTCTTCGACCTCGATATCGTGCCACTTTCCCTCGTGGCAGAAGGCTCTGAGCTTGGAGGGCATACCGCAGATCCATTGCCAGAGATCGAGCTGATGCGGGCACTGGTTGAGCAGGACTCCGCCGCCCTCGCCCGACCAGGTGGCGCGCCAGCCGCCCGAATTATAATAGGACTGGGTGCGGTACCAGTCTGTTATCAGCCAGCTCACACGGCGGATATCGCCGTATTCCCCGCTGTCGACTATCTCCTTTATCCTTCTGAACACGCAGTTTGTGCGCTGATTGAACATCATTGCAAAGGTCTTGTCGCTCTTTGCGGCAAATTCATTCATCTCGCGAACCTGCTTTGTATAAACACCGGCAGGCTTCTCTGAGACGACGTGGAGACCGTTTTTAAGCGCCTCGATAACGAGAGGCGGATGGAAATAGTGCGGAACGCAGATCACGACTGCGTCCACGTCGCCGCTCTCCATAAGCTCTGTCGCGGTGTTGTATCTGTGCGCCCACGGCAGGTTTTTCTCTGCCCAATCCAGCCTTGCGGGATCGATATCGGCGACAGCGGTGATACGCATCTCTTTTATTTTGCCCTCCAGGAAATTTCTGGCATGAGCCGTACCCATATTGCCCATTCCGATAATACCGAAGCGGATGGGCTGAGCGTCGCGGGCGACTGCGTGCATGGCGTCCGACGCCGCCTTGAAGGATTCCGCATAGGTCGCGTAGACGCCGTTATCCAGCTTTTTGACAGTCTCGTCGGTGTTTTCAAGCGAGCCGAGGCCGTCGAACACCTTCAGATGAGGCTCAAGGGTCAGCACTCTTTCGCCGTCCTTTTGGGCAAATCTTTTGATAAGCTCGCGCAGGCTGCCGTCGCCCTCGCCTGCCGGAACGATACTGCCGTCCTTATAGAATGCGTCCTTGATATGGAAATACTCCACATAGTCCTCCAGCATATCGTAGGCCTTGAGCGTGTCGACTCCGCACTGCACAAAGTTTGCGGGATCGAACACCGCCCTGAGCCTGCCGCCGCAGGCCTCCAGCAGCTCGAGGCACCTTTCGGGAATATCGCCGTAGATGCCCTTCTCATTCTCATGGCAGGGTATCAGCCCGTTCTCACAGGCGAAGTCCGCCATTGCCTCAACGCGGCGGAAAACCACATCCTTGAGTGATGCATAGTCGTCGCCTTTGTTAAAGTAGAAGCTGAAAATGCGGATGTATTTCGCGCCGAGGATCCTGGCAGCCTCAACGGTATTTTTATAAGCTTCAAAATGGGGAGCAAAATCATCCCCGATACCGATCTTGCCGTAGCAGGAGCCTATCGAGGAAACCTTCATTCCCTCTCTGTCGAGCTCGGCCTTCATTGCCCTCGCATCCTCCGGCGTGATGCTGTTGACGCTCGGCCCGTCCCCGAAACCCCTGAGCTCCATGTGTGTGATCCCGTTGGCCTTGCAGGCAGCTATCTGGCCGCCGAGGGTTTTTTCACCGGATTCATCGCTGAAAGCAGAGAATACAAAATAAGCCATAATATACCTCCCGAATTTGTATTATATGTTATGTACACTCCTTCAGCCGGGTACGGAATTCGTCCTCCTTGCCCGGCAGAACATTGTGCTTTTTCAGATTGAGCAAGAGTATCTCCCTGACCTTGAAAAAGTCCTCTGTCATAAAATCACCTGAAATAATGTTGACTCTCTCAAGATACTTGGGATTATTGGCTATCGTGTTGATTATCGCCTGGAAGTGACGGCGGAGCATCTTGTCGAGCTTGCGCGGATGTACCACTCCGATATCTGTCCCGAGGTTCGGGGTCTGCTGAGTCTGCAGCCAGTAGAGCCCTCTTGTATTGAATCTGTCGAAAACGTTGGTGGCCTTGGTGACATATTCATAGGCGTGCTTGCCGTTTATGCTCTTATCCCACGGGAGGATGTGCGGACAGTTGACGCTGTACTTGTATTCCTCTCGGTAGTTTATCATAAGAAAACGCTTGCCGGAGCGGCGTATGTCCCCGATCGTCACCTCGCTGATATCGTCAAAGTCCGTCAGCGCGTACTTTTCCGGCTCAAGGTGCTTTGCGAGCAGCCTGTCGACCTTTTCGGGATCCGCCCTGAACTTGAAATGGAACGGCCCTATCTGCTGCGGATAATACTCCCTGATGTCGAGGATGAAGAATTCACCCGGGTGCTCATCCATCATCTCCCGCAGCTTTATAAGCTCCGGCTCGAGCTTAGAGCCCTTCGTCAGACCGTGGCACAGGAGTATTTCGCCGGTCCTTTTATCGGTGTCGATACGTATGCAGTAATGGCGTATGCCGTATTCAAACTGTTCCCTGAGATCCCCGTCCTGGCAGCAGGCTATCGGCTTCATCCCGAAGCTGCCTGCGTTATGCGTGCTGGGGATAACAAGGCTGCAGAGCTTGACGTCGTCCTTGATATAAGACATCCAATCCGAGTAGATCATTTCAGCACCTCCCTTTAAAGGCCATAGCAGATCCTGATCTTGTTCTTGACCGTTTCCTTGATCCTGTCAACGGCCGGTCTGAGGTAGAGCTTGGGGTCGTAAACCTCCGGAGACCTTGCAAGCTCTTCCCTGATGCCCTCGGTGAAGGCTATTCTCAGCTCCGTGGCGAAGTTTATCTTGCTGATGCCTGCCGCTATACAGTCTCTCAGCACCTCGTCGGAGAGACCCGACGCGCCGTGGAGCACAAGAGGGGTCTCCATTGCCGAGTGTATCTCGCGGATCCTCTGAACATTGATATGCGGCTCGCCCTTATAAATGCCGTGGACTGTGCCGACTCCTATGGCAAGGGCGCTGATATTAGTCCTTCTGACGAATTCCACCGCCTCGTCTACCTCAGTATACCTGATACCGCTCTCCTCGTCGTTCTGTTCCGTGCCGCCTATCGTGCCGAGCTCGCCCTCGACGGCAACGTCCATGGGCAGGGCGAAATCGGTGATCTCCTTGGTGGATCTGACGTTATCCTCAAAGCTCATCGCGCTGCCGTCAAACATCACGGACGAAAATCCGGACGCGATGCATTTTTTGGCAAGGGAGAGCGAATCGCCGTGATCGAGATGGAGGGCGTAATCCACCGGGCAATCCGCCATAAGCTCGCGCATCATGGCGGGATAGATAGCTATGCCGCCGTAATTCAGAGTGCGCGGGATAGTCTGGACTATCACCGGAGTCCTCAATTCATGCATGACCTCGGAAACCGCCATGGCGGATTCGAGATTGTCAATATTGAAAGCCGGAACAGCGAGGCCCTCGCGCGCGGCTCTTTTCATAAGTCTGGCTGATGTAACTACCATGACCCGACCCCCTATTCTTTGAAATCTATGACCCTACTCCCGGCGGCGAAGTATACCGCGCCGGATATAACCGACGCCGCCGCGGTCAGAGCCATGAGTATATTTGAGATCACGGCGAGCGGGATGGCGGGGAAAAGGAACTCCTTTAACTCCGCTAAAATCAGCACAGCAGTGAACGATACCATCTGCATTACCGTTTTTATCTTTCCGCCGATGTTTGCCGGAATGACAACTCCGCGGGCAGAGGCTATCAGCCTCAGGGACGTTACGGCAAAATCGCGCGTAAGCAGTATCATAACTATCCATATATTGCACAGGCCGTCGCGCAAAAGCGCAAGCAGCCCGGCAAGGACGAGCATCTTGTCGGCTATCGGATCGAGGAACTGCCCGAACACCGTTATTTCGTTATTCTTTCTGGCAAGATGGCCGTCAACCGCATCCGTAACCGCGCCCAGTGCAAAGACAACGGCGGATATCAGAAAACGGTGACCGATCCCCGAAAGATAAATCAGGAGGAAGACCGGCGCTATCAGCATCCTGAATACGGTTATCCTGTTTGGCGTGTTCATCAGATCACCTCGCCAAGCAGATCGTATTCGTCAACGCCGAAGATCCTCACGTCCGCAAAATCGCCCTCGTCAAGCTCGCGCGGAGAGGTGAATTTGACGGATCCGTCTATCTCCGGGGCGTCCATATAGGTTCTGCCGGTATAGCTGTCCGTATAGGGATCGTAGCTCTCAACGACAGTACGCAGGATCCTTCCGATCTTTTCCTCATTCTTGACCTCGATTATTTCATATTGATCCTCCATTACTGTCTCAATACGGTGGGCAACGGTATCTTCGTCCGCCGCACCCTCCATGTCGCAAGCCGGAGTCCCCTCCTGCGGCGAGAAGGCAAAACAGCCGAGGCGGTCAAACTCAGTCTCGTTCACAAATTCAACGAGCTCGGCGAATTCATCGTCGCCCTCGCCCGGGAAACCGATGATAAACGTTGTGCGTATCACGATATCCGGGATCTCCATGCGCAGCCTGGCTATCACGTTTCTGATATCCTCGGACGTGCCTCTCCTGTTCATGGCAGAAAGGATACCGTCGTTGATATGCTGGAGCGGAAGGTCTATATAATCAAGCACCTTATCGTGCGTTTTTATCGTTTCTATAAGCTCGTCGGTGATCCTGTCGGGGTAGCAGTAAAGCATCCTTATCCACTCTATCCCCTCGATCCCACTCAGCCTGTCGAGCAGCTCAGGCAGCTTAGGCTCACCGTAAATGTCGCAGCCGTAGCTCGTGGTGTCCTGCGCGACAAGTATCAGCTCTTTGACGCCGCCGAGGGCAAGCCTGCGCGCCTCGTCAAGAATGTTCTCAAGAGTCCTGCTGCGCATCTCGCCCCTGATCCCGGGTATGGTGCAGTAGGTGCAGTGGTTTGAGCAGCCGTCGGCAATCTTGAGATACGCCCAGTATCCCGGGGTGGTCAGCATCCTCTCCCCCTCGAGCGGCAGTCCGGAGCGCGGCGGATACAGCTCGATGGGCTCGCTGCCGTTCATAAGCTCCCCGACTATCCGTACTATATCCCCGTTCGCGCCGATACCGATAACGGCGTCGACCTCGGGTATCTCGGAGATGACCTCGTTCTTGTACCTTTGCGAGAGACAGCCGGTCACGATGATCTTGCCGACCGTGTTCTCCTTTTTCATCTCCGCAGCGTCAAGAATGCTCTCGATAGCTTCTTTCTTGGCGTCGTCTATAAAGCCGCAGGTGTTGATGATAAGCACATCGCAGCCGTCAAAGTAATCAACTATCTCGCAGCCGGCTTCCTCAAGGAGAGCCAGCATGTGCTCGGCGTCCACCTGATTCTTGGGACAGCCGAGGGATATCATCCCGATCCTGTAATCCATAGTATCACCCGACAATCAGTAATCTTCAAAAAACTCGTCGTCGCAGTAGGCTCTCATTGCCTCACGGATATCGGAGAAGCCGTACCCCATTCTGACAAGTGAACCGAAAACCCTTCTGCGACCTTTTTCGTTATTCATATTATTATAATACTTCTTCCCGATAATATCAACTATCCTTTGGACAATTTCGGTCTCTTCTGACTCAAAAATCTCATCCAGCACGGAATTCACCGTCGTCTGATCTATCCCGCGGCGGAAAAGCTCGCTCTTTATGCGGTTTCTGCCGTACTTTTTTCTCTCGAACAGCTCGCGCGCGTACAGCTCCGCGAACCTCCCGTCATTCAGCAGGCCGAGCTCCTTGAGCCTCTCGATCGCGCTGTCGACGTAGGTGTCTTCGAACCCGCGCGCCAGCTTTGCGCGAAGCTCCTTTTCGGAGTGCTCACGGTAATCGAGATAATTCATTGCGGCGTTGAATGCGCGACGGGAGCTCGCCGCCTCAAAAAAGGCGGAAAGCTCCTTATCGTCAATCTCGTCACCGCTGACCAAACCGCAGGAATACCAGAAATCGCGGTCGACCGTGATAAGGTATTCCCCGTCAATGCTGACGTGTATCTTCAGATTTTTTCCGTTTTTAGCCGTTATCTTCATCAGTCGTCAACAGCTATGTCGAGCTCCGCCTTGGCAGAGGCTCTGGTCACGGGAGCGGCAGGCGCCGCCTTGACCGAGCGGGCCGCCTTCTTGGAGGAGGCCTTGCCCATCATGGCGAGCTTCTCCATGTTCTCATCCGTTTTCAGCTTGCCCTCGATTTCGGCGAGAAGCTCCGGGTCGTTCCTGAGCATCTCCTTTACGTTGTCCCTGCCCTGGCCGAGCCTCGTCTCGCCGTAGGAGAACCACGCGCCGCTCTTGTTCACGATATCAAGCTTGACCGCGATATCGAGCACCTCCCCGACGTGGGAGATACCCTCGCCGTACATGATGTCGAATTCCGCCTCCTTGAACGGGGGCGCGACCTTGTTCTTAACGATCTTCACCTTGGTCCTTGAGCCTATGAACTCATTGTCGGTGCCCTTGATGGACTCGACCCTGCGCACGTCCATACGCATGGTGGAATAGAACTTGAGCGCGCGGCCGCCCGTGGTTGTCTCGGGATTGCCGTACATTACGCCTATTTTTTCTCTGAGCTGATTAATGAATATCAGTACGCAGTTGGATTTGTTGACCGCGCTGGTCAGCTTCCTGAGAGCCTGCGACATCAGGCGCGCGTGCTGGCCGACGTGGGAATCGCCCATCTCGCCCTCGATCTCCGACCTTGGAACAAGTGCGGCGACCGAATCGACTACGATTATATCTATGGCGCCCGAACGCACGAGAGCCTCGGTTATTTCAAGAGCCTGCTCGCCGTTATCCGGCTGGGAGACGAGCAGAGAATCGACGTCGACCCCGAGGTTCGCGGCGTATACCGGGTCGAGGGCGTGCTCCGCATCTATAAAAGCCGCCTCGCCGCCCGACTTCTGAGCCTGAGCAACGCAGTGGAGCGCAAGGGTGGTTTTACCCGAGGACTCCGGGCCGTATATCTCAACTATCCTGCCCTTGGGCACGCCGCCGATACCCGTCGCGGCGTCAAGCATGATGGAGCCCGTGGAGATGGACTCAACGTTCATATTGGCGTTCTGACCCAGACGCATGACGGTTCCCTTGCCGTATTGCTTTTCAAGCTGGGCTATGGCTGTCTCAAGAGCTTTTTGTTTATCTGCCATTTTTTTTCCTCCTATGCCGTACAAATGTTCGTTTGAATGTATTATACATTAAGTAAATGCAAATTGCAATAGTTTTCCGAATATTATTTAAAAATATTATAACATAAAGATGGAATAATTCAACCGCTTTTTGTTATATGGACGAGCTTTGGCTCCATTAAAGTACGGCCTACGGAAAACAAATTAAAACCGGTAAAACAAATGGTAAAAAAATTTATAAAAAAGGTTGATTTTTTGAAATAAATCTGCTAATATATTTGGTGTTGCTCAGTAATCGAGATCAAAAGGAGGTGCCGACACATGGCAAAATGCGAATTCTGCGGAAAAAGTGTTACTTTCGGTATCAAGGTTTCCCACTCACACAGACGTTCAAACAGAACCTGGAAGCCCAACGTTAAACGTGTAAAGGCAATAGTAAACGGTTCACCGCGCAAGGTCTACGCGTGCACGCGCTGCCTTCGCTCCGGTAAGGTTACAAGAGCGGTTTGACCCTTGCTTCAAGATGATCAGAGACTGTCCCCGACAGTCTCTTTGTCTTTATAAAAGGTCTTCTTTACAATAATTATCAGGCGGTGAAAATATGAAAAAGCTTATTCACCTTCTCGTGACGGTCAGGCGGACGATTCTTTTCTTCTTCCTCTGGCCGCTTATGTTCCGAATCGGCTCGATCAAGCCGATCGACGAAAAACTGATTCTCTTCGCCTACAACAGGAATTACAAAACCATCCCCGACAACATGAGGGGCTTGTATGAATACCTTAGCGCAAAGGGCTATGACTGCCGCAAAATGCAGTCCCCCGCCCAACCGCTGAAAAGATTCATCTTCGATCTGAAATTCCAGCTCAGCTACGCGAGGTGCAAGTGCGTCTTCGTCACCGACAATTTCGATCCCCTCTACGCGCACAAGCCTAACCGCGGCACAAGAGTCATACAGCTCTGGCACGCCTGCGGTGCTTTCAAAAAATGGGGCTACTCCACCCTCGATCTGGCGTGGGGCGGAGACCGCAGGGACATGACCCGCTTCCCTATGCACAACACCTATACCGACGTCTTTGTCTCGGCGGAAAGTGTTATACCCTGCTACGCTGAGGCGTTCGGCTGCGACAGGAGCATTATCCGCGCCTTCGGCACGCCGAGGACGGATGTGTTTTTTGACAGCGGCTTCGTCGCCTCCGGCAGAGAAAAGCTACTCTCCCTCTTCCCGGAGATCGGCGGCAGGAAGATCATCCTCTACGCCCCCACCTTCAGAGGGAACTCGCCCGACGACGCATACAACGACAGGGCGCTCGACATCGGCCTGCTGCGTGAGAGGCTCGGCAGCGAATACGCCCTCGTGCTCAAGCTCCACCCGTTCACAGCCGCAAAATACGGCATGACGGACGAGGAAAAAAGGCTGTACGGGGATTTTGCGTTCGACGCCTCCGGCAAGCTTGGGGCGGATGAGGCGATCTGCGCTGCAGATATCCTGATCGCGGACTATTCCTCCATCATCTTTGAATACTCCCTGCTTGAAAAGCCGATGCTATTCTTCGCGTATGATCTTGAAGAATATGAGCGCGACAGGAGCTTTTACTATGATTATAAGAGCTTCATCCCCGGCAGACTCGTTCTGACCACCGAAGAAACAGCGGACGCAGTCGAGAACGGCGATTTCAAGCTGAACAGGGTCAAGCCCTTCAAAAAGGTCTTCATGGACGCCTGCGACGGCGGCTGCGTCAAAAGGATAGCCGATTACGCGGTAGAATAAAAAGGATAATACCAAAAAGAAACCATGGTGCGGATTTTTCTTCTGCACCATGGTAGTCTTTTTCATTTTTTCAACACGATCAATTCATATTACGGGTAATTATACGGATTCATGAACTGAGGAAAAGCAGGATCGGAGTAAACGTCCTCCGGCGCGTTATCCGAGATGAGCAGCTTTATAAGCGCGAGCGTCTTGTAATTGCTCCCGAAGCCCGCATGGGATACCATATAGAAAAACCAGGTGGTCTCGGGGTACATACAGGTCGATGCGTCTACCCGTCTGTCGGGCGAAATATGGTCGTGCGACGGATCCGTGCACACGGGAGAGGCGGGAGTGTAATCCTCGGGCAGTGTCTCGCCGTAATCAGCCACTGTGGCGCCGAAGCTTGTCGCCGCTGCCGTAACTATACTGTCCGAGGAGACGAATTCCGCGCTGCCGAACCATGCCGGGTCGCAGAACAGGTCAAGCTGTCTGCCGTAGCCGCTGAGCACATACACCCTGCCTCCGCCGGCGCGGATATCCTCGAGGTTTTCATGAAGATTTGCCCTCGCCTGCATAAAGCGGTCGATCTCAGCCCTTTTGGCGTCGTCACGCTTTCTCATTAGGAAGTTTGCGCGCGCCTCGGCGTAATACGCATCGGGGCAGAGCGCCCAGAGAGCCGTGCTCGCCACGGAATCGTTGATGCCGAATATCACGCTGTCGACTATCGTATCAAAGCTCCTCCTGTTGATAAGGAGCTTCAGCAAAATGCGCACGAGGTTTGTATTGACGTCCGCTCCGTATTCATCAAGCAGGGAGATTATTGTATCTATCGCCTTTTCGGGGGATTCTATGATCGTCAGATCCTTGGTCATCAGCTCGCCTATGGAGTCCGCCCCGCAGGTCGCCGCGACCATAAAGACGACCTTCTTTATATATGCATGGCTCTCCGGATAGAGATCGAGGTACTCCGCCGCAACACAGCCGCCGAGGCTGACCGGGCAGAGGACTATGCTCCTGTATCCCTTTGAGAGAACAACGTCGTTTATGTAATCGTTCAGACCGTCCGCGGCTTCGCGTATACTTCCGAAATCATCGTAGTTGTACAGATAGGTCTGAGTCAGCATATCGCCCATGCCGGAGAGGTTCACATACTGTGAAAAGGCTCTGTAATCCGATGTTGAATATTCGGAGAGGGGCTTATCCATACGTGCGGGTACCGCACTGTTGTTCTTATTGAAGCCCGGCAGAAGCTTGCCGACAGTCCC
Source organism: Clostridia bacterium (assembly GCA_017450135.1). GTDB lineage: Bacteria > Bacillota > Clostridia > Oscillospirales > Acutalibacteraceae > CAG-488. The sequence goes on from JAFSXA010000085.1 coordinate 17,673, forward strand.
GGCGGTATTTGCCGACAGACCGATATCCATATTGAATATCGACGTCATGAGCAGGGATACGGCCAGTCCCGGTATGCAGGAGCCGATACCGCTCAGATCGTATTCGAGCTTTGAATCGAGGAGCTTGTTGCCGTCGCCGTCATATACAGCCACGGTGTTCATGCTCAGCCCCGGTATCATAACCACCGCCGTGTCGGGATCGAGCTGTCTGCTCTCGCCGGACGCCGCCACGCCGGTGAGGCCTGCGATTATGCACAGGCAGAGGATAACGGATATTATTCTTTTGAGCTTCATAGATTTCTCCCCCGTATTCCGGTATACAATTTATATTATAAGAATATCATCCGGCCGGTGTTTTGTCAATATACCGGCAAAGATCTGCAGAGCTTTCAACAGCCGGAGCTGCCGCCGTTGCTGCAAATTCCGAAAAAAGCAGCGTTTAACGACCGGATTTACTGCAAAATGCAGCAGAATGCAGAAACCGACAAAATCTTGTATTTAGGTATTGACAAAGCAACAAGATATGGTATAATTATTAGGCGCACTAAGGAAAAACACTATATACAGAAATAAAAGAAAGGGCTGATACGCGAATAAGGCGTATCAAAAGGTATTGAAAATGAAAGTTATCAAAAGGAGCGGCGCCGAAGCGCAGTTCGACTCCCAAAAGATCGTAGCGGCCGTAACAAAGGCCAACGAGAGCGTTGTCCCCAGCGAAAGAATGACCGAGATCCAGATAAAGAGGATCGCCGAGGACGTCGAGATGGCCTGCCGCAACATGACCCGCGCAATGAGCGTTGAGGAGATCCAGGATATAGTCGAGGATCAGATCATGAACCAGCGCGCCTTTTCGGTTGCAAGGAGCTATATCACGTACAGATTCACACGTTCTCTCGTCCGTAAGTCCAACACGACGGACGATCAGATCCTGTCACTCATAGAGTGCAACAACGAGGAGGTCAAGCAGGAAAACTCCAACAAGAACCCCACGGTCAACAGCGTTCAACGTGACTACATGGCAGGTGAGGTCAGCAAGGACATCACCCGCCGCATCCTCCTTCCGCAGGATATAGTCGAGGCTCACGACACAGGACTCATACACTTCCATGACGCGGACTATTTTGCCCAGCATATGCACAACTGCGACCTTGTAAACCTTGAGGATATGCTCCAGAACGGCACGGTCATCAGCGGCACGCTTATCGAAAAGCCACACAGCTTTTCCACGGCCTGCAACATCGCCACGCAGATCATAGCTCAGGTGGCCTCCTGCCAGTACGGCGGACAGAGCATCAGCCTGACCCACCTCGCCCCGTTCGTTGACATCAGCCGCAAAAGGATCCGCGCTGACGTCACGGAAGAGCTCAAGGAGGTCGGCGTAGATGAGGCTCTTATTGAAAAGATCACAGAGAAGCGCCTGCACGACGAGATCCGCAAGGGCGTTCAGATGATACAGTATCAGGTAGTCACCCTCATGACCACCAACGGCCAGGCTCCATTCGTAACGGTATTCATGTATCTGAACGAGGCCAAGAACGAGCAGGAGAAAAAGGATCTTGCCCTCATCATCGAGGAGACTCTCAAGCAGAGATACAGAGGCGTCAAGAATGAGAAGGGCGTATGGATCACTCCGGCGTTCCCGAAGCTCATATACGTCCTCGAGGACGACAACGTCGAGGAGGACAGCAAATACTACTATCTTACAAAGCTTGCGGCAAAATGCACAGCCAAGAGGATGGTACCGGATTACATCTCCGAAAAGATCATGTTCCAGAACAAGATCGACAAGAACGGCGAAGGCCACTGCTACACCTGCATGGGCTGCCGCAGCTTCCTCACACCCTACGTTGATGAAAACGGCGATCCCAAGTATTACGGCCGCTTCAACCAGGGCGTCGTCACGGTAAACCTCGTTGATATCGGACTCAGCGCGAACAAGGATCTCGACGCCTTCTGGGATATCTTCGACGAGCGCATGGAGCTCTGCCACAGAGCGCTGCAGTGCCGTCACGAGCGTCTCTCGGGCACACTTTCGGACGCAGCTCCCATACTCTGGCAGCATGGCGCCCTCCTTCGCCTCAAGAGCGGCGAGACAATTGACAAGTACCTCCACGGCGGTTATTCAACGCTTTCACTCGGCTATGCCGGACTTTGGGAGTGCGTATACTCGCTCATCGGCAAGAAGCTGACCGAGCCTGAGGGAGAAGCCCTCGGTCTTCAGATAATGAAGATGCTCAACGTATACACGGCTAAGTGGAAGGCCGCGGAAAACATAGATTACAGCCTCTACGGAACTCCCCTTGAGAGCACGACCTACAAGTTTGCAAAGTGCCTTCAGACCCGTTTCGGCATCATAAAGGGCGTTACGGACAAGAACTATATCACCAACAGCTATCACGTTCACGTCACCGAGGATATCGACGCGTTCTCAAAGCTCGCTCTTGAATCCAAATTCCAGGCTCTCTCTCCCGGAGGAGCGATTTCCTACGTTGAGGTCCCGAATATGCAGAACAACATCGACGCGGTGCTCCAGGTCATGAAGTTTATCTACGACAGCATCATGTACGCCGAGCTCAACACCAAGAGCGACTACTGCCAGGTCTGCGGCTTCGACGGAGAGATCGACGTGGTCGAGGACGAGGACGGCAAGCTCATATGGAAGTGCCCGAGCTGCGGCAACACCGATCAGGACAAGATGAACGTTGCAAGAAGGACCTGCGGTTACATCGGCACACAGTTCTGGAATCAGGGCAGAACTCAGGAAATAAAGGAAAGAGTCCTTCACCTGTAATATGTACTACGGCGAGATAAAAAAAGTGGACATCGCCAACGGCGAAGGCGTAAGAGTCTCCCTGTTTGTGTCCGGCTGCACTCACTGCTGCAAGAACTGCTTCAATGAGGAGACCTGGGATTTCAAATTCGGAAAGCCTTTCACAGCCGAGACCGAGGATGAGATCATGGAATACCTCAGACCGGACTACATCAGAGGCCTTTCCCTCCTGGGCGGCGAGCCCTTTGAGCCCGCCAATCAGCGGGTGCTTCTCCCCTTCCTGCGGAGGATCAGGAGAGAGCTGCCGGAAAAGGACGTGTGGTGCTATACCGGCTACACCCTGGACAAAGAGCTCATGGGCGAGAGCCGTGCGCAGTGCGAGGCCACGGACGAGATGATAAGTCTCATAGACGTGCTCGTCGACGGCGAATATGTTGACGAATTGAGAAATATTTCCCTGAAATTCCGAGGTTCGTCAAACCAGCGGATCATCGACGTGAAGGAGAGTCTGAAGCAGAACAAGATAGTGCTTTATCTTGATTAAACTCATTCAGCTAAGTGCAAATAATAATAACAAGGTGCAGAAATCGAATTATTTCGGAATTCTGCACCTTGCTTCTTTTATAATCAGTAGGAGTCGACGTTCCCTCAAAAACATGGTCGCCTCACTCGCTTGGAGCGCTTCGTGATTCTCCCTGTTTTTTCACCTCACCGCCTCGCTTCATCGTCCACCGGACGCGCTTCGGCGGTTCGCCCTCGGAGACCCTTAAAAACAGCAGAGTTTGGAACACGGAGGACGGTTTCTTGTGTTTTACAGAACTCGCATTGTTAAACATAACTTTGGCAATACTCAAATCAAGAACTCGTAGGGAACGTCGCCCTCGACGTTCCTATGAAAAAACAGCAGAATTTTATAAAGGAACGCCGGGGGCGGCGTTCCCTACGACCCAAGACGCGAGCATTGCCGGTTTGGTACGGATTTCCCGGAAATTTTTATCTCGATATACGGGCTGCCGAGGTCGTCAGCCCCTACAAGTGCTTACAGTAAGCATTGCCGGAATTTAGTTTGATCGTGCGAGTTTTATGGGAACACGAGGAACCGTCCCTGTGTTCATAGAGCCTCCCCTTGAAGCAAGGGGAGGTGGCACGCCGCAGGCGTGACGGAGGGGATTTTTAAGGAAATCATTCTGTAAAATCAAACGATCCCTCAGTCTTTTGCTTCGCAAAATCCAGCTCCCTTTACGCAAGGGAGCCACTGTCGGCAATCATCACATATGTGATGGACAACAGCAAT